>NZ_CAJPHE010000018.1:0-175277 GCF_905339875.1 Burkholderia sp. BCC1998 | reverse complement strand
GCCACCTCGTTCATCGTGCGCAGCAGGTCGCGCGACGTCGCGAAAATTTCGCGCGACGTCGCACCGATTTCAGTCGTCGTCGCCGCGGTTTCGTTCGCGGTCGCCTGCTGCTCGCGCGACGTCGCCGCGATTTCGGCGACCGACGTCGTCACCTGCAGCGACGACTGCTGCGCGCGCGCGACCAGTTCGGTCAGCTCGTCGGCCATCCGGTTGAAGCCCGTCTCGAGCGTGCCGAATTCATCGCGGCGGCGCAGGTCGAGGCGGCGCGTCAGGTTCCCGGTACGCATCACGTCGTGCACCTCGACGAGCCGCGTCATCGGCACGGTGACGGAACGGTACAGCCCGTAGCCCAGCCCCAGCGCGGACAGCAGCACGATCGCCAGCGCGGTCGCGAGCACGACCTCGGTGTCCTGCACGGATTCGCGGATCA
Organism: Burkholderia sp. BCC1998; assembly: GCF_905339875.1. NCBI lineage: Bacteria > Pseudomonadati > Pseudomonadota > Betaproteobacteria > Burkholderiales > Burkholderiaceae > Burkholderia > Burkholderia sp. BCC1998. The sequence continues at coordinate 174,847 of NZ_CAJPHE010000018.1, read as the reverse complement.
GCTTCGCGGACTGGTCGGCGAACTTGCGGTTCTCCTGCACCAGGATATTCGCGTTGCGCACGACCTCGGCCCATGAAGGCTGCACCTTCGCATAGGCGGCGACGGCCTCTTCGCGCGACACGCGGCTCTTCTGCACCGCGTCGTTCAGCAGCGGCAGGTAGCGGTCGAAGGCCCCTCGAAACGTCGCGAAGCGCTGGCGGTCGTCATCGCGGAACGTCGTGTTCTGGTAGTCGACCGACAACGACTCGACCTCCTTGAGCGCCTCGCCGATCTTCGCGAAATCGCGCTGCACGAGTTCGGGATCGGTGTCGACGAACGTCGCCTGCTGCAGCGCCGTGAACGATTCGTTGACCGCGCCGCGCAGCGACGCCGCGAGATAGACGCCGGGCAGCGAATCGCGTTCGATGCTGACGGCTTCGCTGTTGATCGCGCGCAGGCGCTCGTAGGACACGCCGGCCATCACCAGCATCAGCACGAACAGCACGCCGAAGCTGATCAGGATACGGTTGCCGAGCGTCAGCCGGGCGGCGCCGCTCGTCGTGTGCAGGCTTTCATTGGTCGCGCGGGGCGTCACGGTGGCCATGTTCGTTATGGGCTTTCTAGAATCAGCGTTGAAAAAATCCGCGCCCGCCTGCGCGCCGGACGGCGCGCCACGAGCGCATCGGGGTCTGCGGGCAACGCGGCACCGGCGGGCCGCGCCGCGAAATCATCGCTCCGCTTGTGCCGGCAGCCGAAGCGCGACCATGAAGCCGCGCGCCGTATTGCGCATCAGGATCTGGCCGCGATGCCGCGCGGCCGTCGCGCGAACGAACGCAAGCCCGAGGCCGAAGCCGCCGCGCGCCGCGCCATGCGCGGATTCGAGCCGCACGAACGACTCGGTCGCGGCCGTGCGCTGCTCGGGCGCGATGCCGGAGCCGGCGTCCTCGACGCCGATCAGCCAGGCACCGTCGTCGTCGCTCAGCGTGCAATGCACGTCCGTACCGGCCGGGCCGTACTTCAGCGCGTTGTCGATCAGGTTGGCGACCGCGCGCGTGAGCATCATGCGGTCGCCCATCGTCACGCACTCGGTGCCGGGCACGTGGGCAACGACCCGGCTGCCGAATCCGGCCGCCTTCTCCCACAGCTGGTCGACCGCGTCGAGCACGATCTCGTTGAGGCTCAGGACCTCGTGCGCGCGGCGTTCCGACTGCGCGCGGGTCAGGTGGATGAAGCCGTCGGCGAGCGCGAGCGCGCGCCGGGCGTGGCCGGCAATGCGCTCCATGATCGCCGGCATGTCGCCGTGCTCGGTCCGGTAGACCTCGAGCAGCGCGAGAATCGAGGTCTGCGGCGAGCGCATGTCGTGCGACAGGAAATCCAGCGCTTCGTCGCGCTGCCGTGACATCAGGTACGAATTCGAGTGATAGCGGATGCGCGCGGTCAGCTCCATCGCGTCCGGGAGCTTCACGAGATAGTCGTTCGCGCCGGCGATGAACGCCTCGCGCTTGACGATCGGCTCTTCCTTCGCCGACAGCACGATGATCGGCACGCGTGCGGTGTCGGCGTTCGCGCGCCACGCGCGAACGAGGTCGAGGCCGTCGATGTCCGGCATCACGAGATCCTGCAGGATGACCGTCGGCTTCACGTCGCGCGCGACCGCCATCGCCCGGTGTGCGTCGGTGCACACATGCAGGTCGATATCGTGCTCGCTGCGCAGCGCGCGACGGATCACCTCGCCGACGAACGGCTGATCGTCGACGAGCAGAACCGATAGCCCCGATTCGAGACAATCCGGCGCATTTTCACCGCTGGATTCTTTCATAAATACCGTTTCAAACGCCAAATCTCCAATTGATTCTTTCATAGGAGTTGTTTATCCGACTTGGACGCCATCTTAAAACATGGCGGCAGAGAAATCCGCCTGTGTTGCCGATCTGGCCTGTCGGCATTGCCTCGCGGGGATCCGAACGCCGAATTCACCCCGACGACGGTCGCATTACCTCCGCGCGCTTTCTCTCAATAAAGATAACCGGCTGATTCTAAATGAAATTAGAACACAGCATCTATCTCCTTCCGGTTTAGTTTTGCCAAATATGGTGAGAGAGCGGAATTCAGATAAATCAGATCATTTCCTGGCGCGAAAGACGACAACGTTTGCGAAGCCGCCGCCATGAGGTTTGCATACGCTGCAAGGCCGCCCGTCGAACGGATCGGGACCGGATTTCGATGCGACAGAATGGGGAAGGTGGAGAGGAGAAAAGCGCGCGCCGCAACCGGATCGGCCGCGACGCGGCACGCATCGAACGCCGCCGGCCGGCGCCGGTGGCGCAGCAAGGCGGCCGTGCGCTCACGCCCGGCCGTGCGGCCGGTTACCCGCGCGCGTGCTGCGCGGACACTTCCTGCAGGTCGAGATCGCGCTCGACCATGTGCAGCATCTCGTCGTGAATGCGGCCCGTACGATGCAGGCGCAGCAGCTCCGCGCGCCCGGCCTTGATCGCGGCCAGCACGACGTCGTAGTGCGCGACGCGGACCTCCGCCGGATATTCGGGCTCGTTCTTCGCCCGCTCGGTCAGCTCCGCACGATACGTGTATTGCTCCAGCAGGCGCGGGTGAATCACGTTGCCGCTGTCGTCGCGCACCAGCGGCTGGATCGCCGCGAGCTGCGCTGCCTCGATATGCGCCCACGTCTGCGGCTCGGTCAGGTGATGCGCGGCGCGCTCTTCGCGTTGCGGCAGGCGCAGCAGCCGGATCAGCGGGCCGATGGTCGTGCCCTGCAGCAGCACGGTGACGAGGATCACCGCGAACGACGCGACCAGGATCACGTCGCGGCCCGGCAGCGCCTCCGGCAACGACAGCGCGATCGCCAGCGTCACGACCCCGCGCATGCCGGCCCAGCTCATGACCGTCGCGGCCTTCCAGTCGGGCGCGCCGCCGCGCCGCACGATCCCGCGCACCGGCCACTTCAGCACCTCGACGGCATAGATCCACACGAAGCGGGATACGATCACGGCCGCCAGCACCGCGAGCACGGCCGGCATCATCGTGGCGAGCACCTGCTCGAAGCCGCCGAGCCGGTGGATCGCGCCGCGCAGCGACAGCCCGATCAGCACGAACACCAGCGCTTCGAGCAGGAACACGATGACCTGCCAGAACGCGGTGCCGCGCGTGCGCACGGCCGCCGAGAACACCTCGTGCTGATGCCAGCCGACGATCATGCCGGTCGTGACCGTCGCGATCACGCCCGACACCTCGGCCATCTCGCCCGCGATGTATGCGATCCAGCCGGCGATCACCGCGACGGTGACCACCAGGTAGTCGTCGTCGAGCAGCTTCAGGAACCACACGACGAGCTTGCCGACCAGGAAGCCGACCACGACGCCGCCGAGCCCGAGTTCCGCGAAACGCACGACCGCGTGCTCGAGGCTGAACGCGCCCGTCAGCGCGGCGGCGACCGCGAAGCGGAACAGCACCAGGCCCGCCGCGTCGTTCAGCAGGCTCTCCCCTTCGAGCAGCACCATCAGACGGCGCGGCAGCGCGACGCGTTCGAGCACCGCCTTCGCGGCCACCGCATCGGGCGGCGACACGATCGCGCCAAGCGCAAAGCACGCGGCCCACGGCAGCGACGGCACGACCCAGTGCACGGCGAAGCCGACCGCGAACGTCGTGAACACCACCGCGCCGATCGCGAGCAGCAGGATGCCGCCCACATTGCGCTTGAACTCTTCCCACACGGTGAAATACGCGCCGTCCATCAGCAGCGGCGGCAGGAACACGAGCAGCACGAGCTCCGGATCGAGGTTGATCGGCGGCAGGCCGGGAATGAACGCGATGCCGATGCCGCCGATCAGCAGCGCGGCCGCTGGCGGTAATCGCAACCGCTTGGCGATGTATTCGAGCGCAACGATCGCGAGGAATGACAACAGAACCAGCTTGAATGCCGAGACGGGGGACATGAATCGACCTCGTGAGGAATGAATGCGCACGCCAGCCGGTGTCGTACCCCGGTTGGCCATTTCGCGCGATTACATCACGATGCGATGCGTGCAGTCGAGCGCGTTCGGCCGGCGCGGTACGCGCTGCCGCGACGATGGCGCACGGCGGACATCGCCGCGATCCGTCGGTGTGCGCCGAAACGAAAACGGCACGCGGGCCGGCGCGATGCGCCCGCCCGCGTGCCGTCATGCGGCGCCCGTCGCGGCTAGCGGCGCCGCACGACCATCAGGCGCGGCTCGGTCATGTCCTCGATCGCGTAGCGGATCCCTTCGCGGCCGAGCCCCGAATCCTTCACGCCGCCATACGGCATGTTGTCGACGCGGAACGACGGCACGTCGTTGATCACGACGCCGCCCACCTCCAGCTCGTCCCATGCGCGCTGCGCATGCGCGAGCGAATCGGTGAACACGCCCGCCTGCAACCCGAAGTCGCTGTCGTTGACGCGCGCGAGCGCATCGTCGAAGCGCTCGAACTTCTCGAGGATCGCGACCGGACCGAATGCCTCCTTCCGGTAGAGGTCCTGTTCGCGGCCGACGTTTTCCAGCAGCGTCGCCTCGAACATCGCGCCGTCGACCTTGCCGCCCGCGACGATCTTCGCGCCCGCCGCGACGGCCGCATCCATCCAGCCCGACAGGCGGCGCGATTCGGATTCCGAGATCATCGGGCCGACGAACGTCGACGGATCCTTAGGATCGCCCATCTTCAGCGAACGCGTCTTCGCGACCAGCTTGTCGCGCAGCGCGTCGTACAGGTCCGCATGCACGAGGATCCGCTGCACGCCGATACAGCTCTGGCCCGACTGGTAATACGCGCCGAACGCGAGACGCTCGACCACGTAGTCGAGCTGGTCGCGCTGGTCCGCGTCGACGATCGCCGCCGCGTTGCCGCCGAGCTCCAGCACGACTTTCTTCTTGCCGGCCTTCTCCTTCAGCGCCCAGCCCACGGCGGGCGAGCCCGTAAACGACAGCAGCCTGAAGCGCTCGTCGGTCGTGAACAGGTCCGCGCCGTCGCGATGCGCGGGCAACACCGAGAATGCGCCCTTCGGCAGGTCGGTTTCGGCGAGCACCTCGCCGATGATCAGCGCGCCGATCGGCGTGCGGCTCGCGGGTTTCAGCACGAACGGACAGCCAGCGGCCAGCGCCGGTGCGACCTTGTGCGCGGCGAGGTTCAACGGGAAGTTGAACGGCGAGATGAACGAGCACGGGCCGATCGGCACACGCCGCGTATAGCCGGTGTAGCCTTGCGCGCGGGCCGAGATCTCGAGGTTGATCACTTCGCCGTCGATGCGCACCGACTCCTCGGACGCGACGCGGAACGTATCGATCAGCCGCGTCACTTCGCCCTTCGAATCGTTGATCGGCTTGCCGGCCTCGATGCACAACGCCTCGGCCAGCTCGTCGAAGCGCTCGCGAAAGCGCGCGACACAGTGGTCGAGCACCGCCTGCCGCTTGTAGGCCGGCAACTCGCGCATCGGCTTCGTGGCGTCGACCGCCGCACCGATGGCCGCATCGATCGCCTTCGCGTCGGCCAGCGCGACGCGTGTCGCGACCTTGCCGCTGAACTTGTCGGTGACTTCGAGATCGGTGTTCGCGTAGACGGCCTCGTTGGCCAGATAGTACGGATAGGTATCCTTCAGCATGGAACGCTCCTTCCGGTGAACGGCGGATTCAGAGTTGCGCCGACAGGCGCTTGATTTCGCGGTTGAGCACGCGCTCGTTGTCCGAATAGTCGATCGGCACGTCGATCACGTGCACGCCCGGCGTCGCGAAGCAGTCGCGCAGCAGCGGCCCGAGATCGTCGGCCGCTTCGACGCGATGCCCGTGCGCGCCGTAGCTCTGCGCATACGACACGAAATCGGGGTTCTTCAGCGTCATCGCGAAATCGGGGAAGTTCATGTTTTCCTGCTTCCAGCGGATCATCCCGAACGCATCGTCGCGCAGGATCATCACGACGATGTCGAGCTTCAGCCGCACGGCCGTTTCGAGTTCCTGCGAATTCATCATGAAGCCGCCGTCGCCGCAGACGGCGATCACCTTGCGCTGCGGATGCACGATCTTCGTCGCGATCGCCGACGGCAGGCCGGCGCCCATCGACGCGAGCGCGTTGTCGAGCAGCAGCGAGTTCGGTTCGTGCGCGCGCCAGTAGCGCGCGAACCAGATCTTGTACATCCCGTTGTCGAGACAGACGATCCCGTCGACCGGCAGCGCGTTGTACAGGTCGTTCACGATCCGCACCGGGTACATCGGGAAGCGCGGATCGTGCTGGCCCTTCTCGAGGTGCGCGTCGAAATGCGCCTTGATCATCTTGAAGCGCTCGAAATCCCAGTGCGATTGCGGCGTCACCGCTTCCTTCATCTGCCACACCGCGTTCGCGATGTCGCCGACCACTTCGATCTGCGGGAAGTAGACGGGATCGACCTGCGCGCCGAGGAAGTTCACGTGGATCACGGTCTTGTCGTCCGTGCGCATGAAGAACGGCGGCTTCTCGATCACGTCGTGGCCGACGTTGATGATGCAGTCCGCATGCTCGATCGCGCGATGCACGAAGTCGCCGTCGGACAGCGTCGCGTTGCCGAGCCACAGCGGATGCGTTTCGTCGATCACGCCCTTGCCCATCTGCGTCGTGAAGAACGGGATGCCCGTCTTGTCGACGAATTCGAGCAGCATCTTGCAGGTCGTCTTGCGATTGCCGCCCGCGCCGATCATCAGCAGCGGGTGACGCGCGGCCTGGATCGCGTCGACCGCGTGCGCGACCGCCTTCTCCTCCGCCACCGGCCGCCGGCTGTAGCTGCGCGGAATCGGCTTGCCGTCGCCCTCCTCGTGCGCGATGTCTTCCGGCAGTTCGAGGTGCGCGGCGCCCGGACGCTCCTCCTCCGCGCGGCGGAACGCCTCGCGCACCGCCGACGGAATGTTGCCGATCGACACGATCTGCCGCGTGAACTTCGTGAGCGGCTGCATCATGTCGACGACGTCGACGATCTGGAAGTGGCCCTGCTTGCTGGACTTGATCGGCTTCTGCCCGGTGATCATCAGCATCGGCATGCCGCCGAGCTGCGCATACGCGGCGGCCGTCACGAAGTTGGTCGCGCCCGGCCCGAGCGTCGCGAGACACACGCCGGTGCGGCCCGTCAGGCGACCGTAGGTGGCGGCCATGAACCCGGCCGCCTGCTCGTGCCGGGTCAGCACGAGCTTGATCTTCGAGCGCCGCAGCGATTCGAGCAGATCGAGGTTTTCCTCGCCGGGAATGCCGAACACGTACTCGACGCCTTCGGCTTCCAGCGCCTTCACGAACAGATCCGATGCTTTCATGGGGGACTCTCGGTTGATGCCGCCTGCCCGGCCTACGGGCGCGCGACGTTCAGAACGCGCGCCGGCCTACGGCACGCGGACGCTTTACCTACTGGACACAAACCACGGCACTGCCCGCCGTGCGGAGCAACGTGTGCAACGCACGACGGCGCCTCCCTGGGCGGGAGGACAAACGGATTCACCCGCGCGCGGCAAGCACGCGCGGGCGGCAAGCACGCGCGGGCGGCAAGGACGTTTTTGATTGTAGACGGATTCGCGGAATTCCGACTTCGGCCGAATGGCCGGGTCCGGCCGCGCGAAAGGGTCGGCCTGACGGCCAATTCGACCTCAAGCGGCGCGCGCGGCCCTATCGTTGGGGGCAAGCCAATTTCATTCATCGAACCTGTGAACCATGGTTGACATACCGAAATCCATGCCCTACAGTGCCCCTACGTTCAGTATCCGGACCACCGATGTCTTCGACGCGTGGTTTGCCGGCCTGCAGGATCGCGTCGCCAGGCGGCGCATCCAGGCCCGCATCGACCGCCTGTCGATGGGCAATCCGGGCGACTGGAAATCCGCCGGCTCGCCCGTCGTCGAAATGCGTATCGACCACGGCCCCGGTTATCGCGTCTACTACGTCAGGCGCGGAACGATATGGGTGATCCTGCTCTGCGGCGGCGACAAGTCGACGCAACAGGCGGACATCCGCGCCGCCCACGCGATGCTCGAGCGGCTCGATCTGGAGTAACCGATGGACAAGATCAAGACCCGGCCGTGGGATTCGGCCGAACACCTGAAGACCGACGACGACATGGCCGACTACTTCGAGGCCTGCCTGCAGGAAGCCGGCGACGACCCGGCCTTCATCGCGCATGCGCTCGGCGTGATCGCCCGCGCGCGCGGCATGTCGCAGGTCGCGCGCGACGCGGGCCTGTCGCGCGAAGGGCTGTACAAGGCGCTGTCGCACGACGGCAATCCGAGCTTCGGCACGATCCTGAAGGTGATCAAGGCGCTCGGCCTGCAACTGCACGGTGCGAAGGCGCACGCGTGACGCGGCGGCACACGATGCCGCGCCACATGCTCGACGCTCGGGGCCGCATCAATGCAGCCACCCCGCCGCCCAGCGCGGCACCAGCGACACCAGATACAGCCCGAGCCCGATCAGCCCGCCGACCAGCGTACCGTTGATGCGGATGTACTGCAGGTCCTTGCCGATGTTCAGCTCGATCTGCCGCGACATCTCGCGCGCATCCCAGTTGCGCACCGTGTCGCGGATGTGACGCATCAGGAAATCCGCGAAATCCGGCGCCATCTCGTGCACGGCCTTCTCGATGTGCTCGTTCAGCGACGCGCGCAGCGCCGGGCTCTCCGCGAGCCGCGCGCCGAGCCAGCCGCCGAGCGTCGCGGCCTGCCGGTGCAGCGTCGAATCGGGCCGTGCGAGATCGGCCTTCAGCCATGCGCGCAACTGGTCCCACAGATCGCGCACGTAGTCGTTGAACGCATCACCATCGCGGATGTAGCGCTTGATCTCGTCGCCCTTCGCGATGAACGCCGGGTCGTGCTTCAGCCGCTCGGTCAGCCGCACGACCGTGCGGTCGAAGCGCTGCCGCAGCTCGTGTTCGGGATCGGCCGCCACGCCCTCGAGCACGCGGCTCACCGCGCTCGCGAGCATGCGCGCGCCGTTCTCGCCGAACCACTGCGTCGGCATGATCTTCTCGATCTTCGGGTATTGCGTCTTCAGCCATTCGACGATGAAGCCCGCGATCACCTCGCGGTTCTCCTCCTTGTCGAGCACGTCGACCACCTGTTCGATCGCATCGTCGAGCAGCGCCTGGTGGCGGCCGTCCTTCGTCAGCGTGTCGAGGATCGCGCCGGCCGACTGCGACAGGTCGATCCGGTCGATCACCGCACGGAACGCGTCGTGGACGAACGACTGGATCCGCGCGTCGTCGGTCATGTCGAGCGCGAAGCTCATCAGCTTCGTCACGTAGCCGCCGAGCGCGTCGGTGTTCGCGGGCTCGCCGAGCCATGCGCCGAGCTTCTGTGCGGGATCGTGCTGGCGGATCTGCGCGGCGAGCGCGTCGGGGCCGAGGAATTTCTCGCGCACGAACACCGCGAGGTTGTCGGCGATCTTGTCCTTGTTCTTCGGGATGATTTCGGTGTGGCGCGACACGAACGGGATCGGCACGCGGCGGAACAGCGCGACGACCGCGAACCAGTCGGCGAGCGCGCCGACCATCGCAGCCTCGGCCACCGCCTTGAAGCCGTCGACCCACGGGCCGCGCGGCAGCAGGATCGTCGTGACGAATACCGCGACGGCGGCCAGCAGCAGCCATAGCGCGCGGCGCTTGCTGCGTTTCAGTTCGAGGGCTTTGTCTGTCGTCATGGGCGACCGGTGCAACGGCAATGCCGCTAATATGCACCGATCGCCGGCCCGCGACAAACCCGTGCGCATCGCGCGCGCCGGGAATGTTGTCCCGAACGGGTTTCCTGCTGCGTTCAAGCGATCCGACGCGAACACGGCCGCCCCGGCCACGTTCGCGCGTTGCCTCAGAGAAACGTCTTCAGGTTCACCGCCGGATCGGCAAGCTTCTCCGGATCGGGCACGGCCCCCGCCGCAATCAACCGCCTCGACGCGCCGATGTCGCGCCCCAGGTTCGCCGCGGCCACCGCGACGATCTTCCCGTCGTCGCCCAGCCCGAACACCGTGAACGGCCCGCTCGCGGGATCGCCGCGCACGACGGTCGTCCGTTCGCTGCCGAACAGCCCGAGCATCTGCAGGTTGCAGTCGTACTGATCGGACCACAGCCACGGCAGCTCGGCATAGGTTTCGTCCGCGCCGAGCAGGTTCGCGGCCGCGACGGCCGGCTGGTTTTCCGCGACCTGCCACGACTCGATCCGCACGTGACGCCCGAGCAGCGGATTGAAATGCATCGTCACCTCGCCGGCGGCGAAGATCGCGCGATCGGCCGTCCGGCATCCCGCATCGACACGGATCCCGTTGTCGACCTCGAGGCCGGCCGCCTGCGCGAGCTCGACATTGGGCACGACGCCGATCCCGACGACCACGATATCGGCCGGCACGTCGCCGCGATCGGTCTCGACGATCGCACCGCCGCCCGGGGCGCGGCGAATCGCGCGCGGCAGCGTCGCCATCTGGAAAAGCACGCCGCGCGCGTCATGCAGTTGCCGCGCATACGCGCCGACGACTTCCGGCAACGCACGCTGCAGCAGGCGCGCAGCCGGGTCGATCACCGTCACGTCGCAACCGAGCTGGCGCGCCGCGGCCGCCACTTCGAGGCCGATGAAGCCGCCGCCGAGCACCGCCACGCGACGCCCCGGCGCGAGCTGCGCGCGCAACGCACGCGCGTCGGCCACGGTGCGCACGTAATGCGGGACGACGCCTTCGTCGACCGGCCCGCCGAACGCACGCACGCGCGAACCGGTCGCGAGCACGAGCCGCGTGTACGGCACCGTCGCATCGTTATCGAGCCGTACACGCTGCGCGGCGCGGTCGATCGCGTCGACGCGCGAGCCGAGCCGCAACTCGATGCGCTGCGTGTCGTACCACGCGGCGTCGCGGATGAACGCGCGCTGCTCGCCGCCGTCCGTCAGCAGCGCGTCCTTCGACAGCGCGGGCCGATCGTACGGCAGCTCGCGCTCCGCGCCGATCATCACGATGCGTGCGTCGGCGTCGCGCGCGCGCAGCGCCTCGGCCGTGCGCCGCGCGGCGTGGCCGGCGCCGACGATCACGAACGGGTCAGCCGACATTGACTTCCACCTGCCCGTCGACGATCCGGATCGGATAGGTCCGCACCGGCTCGGTGATCGGCGCGCATTTCGGCGCACCCGTGCGAATGTCGATCAGCCCCTGGTGCAGCGGGCATTCGACGCAGCCGTCTTCCACATAGCCTTCGGACAAGCGCGCGTGACCATGCGAACAGAGGTCATGCATCGCGAACAGTTCGTCGCCGATCCGGAACACCGCGATCGGCTTCTGGCCGGCGACGCGCGCCGCCGGTTCGTCTTCGGAGAATTCGTCGAATGTGCCCAGCGGGTGCCATTCGGCGAGCGTTGCTTCGGTCATGTCGTTTCCTTGGCTGTCGGATCGGTCAGATCGGGGTGGCGAGCAGCGTCTGCACGCGCGACGTGTCGTAGATCACGCGCTTGGTCTTGTAGCGCAGCCCGTCGGGCGTGCGCACGACCGTGTCGTAATACTTGCCGGCCTGGTACACGTTCGATTCGCCGTTGCTGCGCGTCTGCACGACCACGTAGTTGCTCTCGGTGTCGATCTCGCCGTCGCGTTCGGCGACGACCGTGAGGCCCGACGTCATGTGCCGGTACGTGTGCTCTTCGAAGATGTTCGCGTGCCGCAGCGACACCACGCGGTCGCGCAGCATCCGCTGGTTCGTGCAGTGGACGATCCCGACCGGCAGCCCGAGATCCGCGTTCTCCTTCGGCACGATCTCGTACGTGCAGTCCTCGGTGAACATTTCCGGCCAGCGTTCGAGCCGGTCGTTGTCGAGGTGGCCGATGTAGCGGTTCTGGAGCATGTAAATCTCGAACCACGTCTTCATGTCTTCCGTCAGGTTTTCCATCGTTCCGCGCTCCCGCTTCAATAGCCCATCAGCTTCTGATAACCGACCCAGAACTTGCGGATCAGGCTTTCGGTGATCACCGTGTCCTGCTGGTCCGGATTGCCGCGCGACATCTCGATCACCGACGTCGCATCGGCGTCGCGCACCGTGCCGCGCTGCACGAGTTCGGTCGCCTCCGTGTCCTCCATCGAGATGTAGCCGGCCGGCCCGACGAGGTTCGCCTGCTTGATGCGCAGCGCGCGCAGCTCGGGCGTGTCGTCCGCGTAGCCGAAGAAGTGGAAGATCAGCTCGAAGTTGTCCGGCCCCTTCGGCAGGATCTGGCGCGCGACCAGCGTATTGTGGATCTGCTGGATCACGAGCTGCGGGAAGATCGGCTGGATGTGGTTCGTGCAGTCCTCGTCGTATTCCGACACGAGATCGAGGATCGACTCGTCTTCGAGATGGAAACCCTCGTCGAACGAGCGGATGTTCTGCTGTTTGTATGCGGCCGACGTGTCGTCGCCCGTCTTCGTCACCGTGATGATGCTGTGCAGCCCGTGGTTCGCATCCGGAATCGAGCGCGCCTTCATCCCGACGCGGAAGATGTTGAAGGTCGTATGGAACAGGTGCAGCATGCTCGCGTGATACGGATCCTTCACGTTCTCCATGTACAGCTTCCAGTTCGACTTCGAATACTGGCGCGTGCAGCCGAGATACTCGATCGGCTTGTGGAAGATCCGGTCGATCCACGGACGCATCTGCTCGCCCAGGTATTCGGGCAGCGGCGCTACGTCGTCGCTGAAGGTCGCGAACACGAGCCCGCGATAGCTGTCGACGCGCAGCTTGCGCAGCCCGTGCTGCTTCGGGTCGAAGTCGGCCGGCATCCCGGTCATCCCCTTCTGGCCGCGCCGGAACGGCACGCCGAGCAGGTTGCCCTGGTTGTCGAAGCTCCACTGGTGGTAGACGCACGTGTGCGAGCTCGCGTTGCCGCGCGACTTGCGGCAGACCTGCGCGCCGCGGTGCGCGCAGCGGTTCACCCACGCGGACAGCGTGCCGTCCTCGGTGCGCGTGACGACGACCGGCGTATCGCCGACGAACGTGCTCTTGAAGTCGCCGGCGTTCGGGATTTCCGCTTCCAGCGCGACGAAATTCCAGGTCGGCCCGCGGAAGATGCGTTCCTGCTCGCGATCGTAGACCGCGCGCGAGCTGAACACCTTGTACGGCACGCGCGAACCGTCTTCGTGCGGAAAGCGCACATCGGACGCGTCGTCACGCGCGGCGAATACGACGGGCGATTCTGTCTGCTCCATGTCGGACTCCTTGTGGTTCCGGTTCGTTGATTCCATGGAGTCGATTTTTGAAAAGCTAATATTCGGCGTCTATCCGGAAAGTGCGATTGCGGCGGCGCAATATCCACTTTCGGCGGATTTCTGCGCTAGCATGGCGACACACGCGACCCGGCGCACGATCGCGACCCATTCGTCGGATCGAAGCGCGCGTCCACACCAAGGCCGATGCCCATGTCCCCAACGTCGTTCGAGCCGCTTGCGCTGCGCGCGCACCGGCTGTTCGAATCCCGCGATCTCGACGAGACCCGCGAGCGGATCTCGCGCGTGATGCAGCCGCACGCGCTGCTGCCGAGCGGGCGCGTGCAAGGCGCATCGCATATGGATTTCGTCCGGCTCGGCGGGCTCGGGATCGGCACCATCGCGTTCGGCGATGCGATGCGCGTGCAGGTCGACGCCGTCGACGGCTATTACCTGCTCATGTTCTGCCTGTCCGGGCAGGCGGAAGTCCATGCGATGGGGCGCCGGCTCGGCGTCGACGGGCAGACGGGCGTGCTGTGCGCGCCCGGCGAGCGCTTCGACGCGGTGCTCTCCGCCGACTGCGAGCAATTCGTGCTGCGCATCGATGCCGCGACCGTCGGCTCGCTGACCGGCGATCCGCGCGCGATGCTCGACCCCGTGCTGCACATCAGCGATGCCGCGCTCGCCGCATGGCGCCAGCAGCTGATGCTCGTCGCCCGCTCGCCCGAACTGCTCGAACGCGCGAATGCCAACCCGCGCGTCGCGTCGCAGCTCGAACACCTGCTGATCGATCTGCTGATAGAAGGCCACCCGCCGTCGGTACCGAGCGCGCGCCTCGATCCCGCGCCGGGCTTCGTGCGGCGCGCGCAGGAGTTCGTGAACGCGCATTACGCGCAGCCGCTGCAGCTCGCCGATATCGTCCAGGCCGCCAACGTGCCGGAGCGGACGCTGCGCGACGCCTTCCTGCAGTTCCGCGGGATGAGCCCGATGCAATACCTGCGCGCGACGCGGCTCGAACATGCGCGGGAATTGCTGCGCGGGTCGGCGTCCGAGCGACGGATCGCCGATATCGCACTCGATTGCGGATTCACGCACCTCGGGCGGTTCGCGATCGCGTACCGGGAGAAGTTCGGCGAATCGCCGTCGGAGACGCTCGACGGGAAGCGATAGGCGGGTGCCGGGCTTGTCGGGGTCGGTTGCCTTGCTGCCTTGGCCCTTGCTGTCCTGCGCCTTGCCTCCTTGCCTCCTTGCCTCCTTGCCTCCTTGCCTCCTTGCCTCCTTGCCTCCTTGCCTCCTTGCCTCCTTGCCGACTGCCGGCCTGATCGGGCTGATCGGGCTGATCGGGCTGATCGGGCTGATCGGGCTGATCGGGCTGATCGGGCTGATCGGGCTGATCGGCTCGCCGCGCGCCTGCATCTACGGCAAATGACATCGCATCGCGATGCCCTCTCCGCATTCGGCGTAGCGTGGCGAAATCGACCGTTAGTTGCAATTGATACGGAAACGATCGGCCCTACGCCGCCGGCGCGATCATCGCCCGCGCGATCGCGCAGAACGCGGTCGTCGCGGCGCTTTCGCCGTGCAGCCGGCGGCTCATGATGATCGGCGACGTCGCCGTGGGTTCCGGCAGCCGCCGGTAGACGACGCCCTTCACGCGCACGCCTTCCACGCTTTCCGGCACCAGCGACACGCCCACCTGCGCGGCGACGAGCCCGAGCGCCGTCTGCAGTTCGCGCACCTCGTGCACGGCCGTGGGCACGAGCGCGCCGTCGCGCAGCGCGGACAACTGCTGGTCCGCGAAGCTCGGCCGCGGCGTGCTCGGATAGACGATCAGCGTCTCGTTCGCGATGTCCGCGAGCGTCAGCGGCCGGTCCGGATCGGCGAGCGGATGCCCGACCGGCAGCGCCGCGATCAGCTTTTCCTCGATCAGCGCCTCGCGCACGAGCTGGTCGTCGTCGAAGCGCAGGCGGCCGAACCCGACATCGATCCGCCCGCCCTTCAGCGCGCCGAGTTGCTCGAGCGTGAACATTTCGATCAACGACAGCTCGACGTCCGGCTGCGCCTCGCGAAACGCGCGGATCACGTCCGGCAGCGCGCCATAGAGCGTCGACGGCACGAAGCCGATCACGATCCGCTCCGACAATTGCGCGAGCCGCCGCGTCAGCGGGCCGAGCTCGTCGGCCTGTTCGACGACCCGCGTCGCCTGCGCATAGAACACGCGGCCCGCGTCGGTCAGTTTCAGCGGCCGCGCGCCGCGCTCGAACAGCGGCAGCCCGACCTCGTCCTCGATCGCCTGGAGCTGGCGGCTCAGCGGCGGCTGCGTCATGTGCAGCCGCTCCGCGGCCCGCGTGATGTTCATTTCCTCCGCGACGGCGATGAAGTAGCGGAGCTGGCGCAATTCCATTTCATGCCTCAAAGGTATGGAAGTAGTCGGAAAGAGTGTTGGACGACGCCGGGCGGGAATTCCTACCATGTGCACCAACAGGAGGAATCGCATGATAGCAACTGCCGCCACCATCGAACGCATCGACACGCTGCTCGTCGACGTGCCGACGATTCGGCCCCACAAACTGTCGGTCGCGACGATGAATTGCCAGACCCTCGTGCTGGTCCGCGTTCGATGCACGGACGGTATCGAAGGCGTCGGCGAGGCGACCACGATCGGCGGGCTCGCGTATGGCGAGGAGAGCCCCGAGAGCATCAAGGTCAACATCGACACCTACTTCGCGCCGCTGCTGCAAGGCATGGACGCGACGCGTCCGGGCGCTGCGATGGCGCGTGCGCGCAAGCTGTTCCAGGGCAACCGGTTCGCGAAGTGCGCGCTCGAAACCGCGCTGTTCGATGCGCAGGCGCGCCGCCTCGGCGTGCCGCTGTCCGAGTTGTTCGGCGGCCGCACGACCGACGCGGTCGACGTCGCGTGGACGCTCGCGAGCGGCGACACGCAGCGCGACATCGCGGAAGCCGAGGCGATGCTCGACGCACGCCGCCATCGCGCATTCAAGCTGAAGATCGGCTCGAACGCGGTCGACGACGACGTCGCGCACGTGATCGCGATCAAGCGCGCGCTCGGCGAGCGCGGCGACGTGCGCGTCGACGTGAACCAGGCCTGGACCGAAACCGACGCGATCCGCGCCGGCGCACGACTCGCGGACGCCGGCGTGAGCCTCGTCGAGCAGCCGATCGCCGCAACCAATCGCGCGGGGCTGAAACGCCTCACGCAGCTCGCGCACATTCCGATCATGGCCGACGAAGCGCTGCACGGTCCCGTCGATGCGTTCGCGCTCGCGCAGGACCGCACGGCCGACGTGTTCGCGGTGAAGATCGCGCAGTCGGGCGGCCTGCTCGGCGCGGCGAGCGTCGCATCGATCGCGTCGGCGGCCGGCATCGACCTGTACGGCGGCACGATGCTCGAAGGCGCGGCCGGCACGATGGCGTCCGCGCAGCTGTTCAGCACGTTCGGCTCGCTGAAATGGGGCACCGAGCTGTTCGGCCCGCTGCTGCTCACCGAGGAAATCCTCGTCGAGCCGCTGCGCTACCAGGATTTCAAGCTGCACCTGCCGGCCGCGCCCGGCCTCGGCATCACCTTCGACTGGGCCCGCATCGAACGGATGCGACGCAACGCCCGCTGATCCCGCACGACACGACAACCGAAACCGGAGACACAGATGAACAAGCAAGCCATCGACGCCCTGCTGAAGACCTTCGACGACGCCGCGGAAAAGCCCGGCAATCCGCGCGTGCGCGCGATCGTCAACCGGATCGTGAAGGACCTCTGCTACACGATCGAGGATTTCGACGTGCAGCCGAGCGAGTTCTGGACCGCGCTCAACTACCTGAACGAAGCCGGCCGTGAATTCGGGCTGATCGCCGCGGGCCTCGGCCTCGAGCGCTTCCTCGACGTGCGGATGGACGAGGCCGAGGAGAAGGCCGGCTTCCACGGCGGCACGCCGCGCACGATCGAAGGGCCGCTGTATGTCGCGGGCGCACCGGAATCGGTCGGCCATGCGCGTCTCGACGACGGCACCGATCCGGGCCAGACGCTGATCATGCGCGGCCAGGTGCTCGGTCAGGACGGCACGCCGCTCGCGAATGCGCTCGTCGAGGTATGGCACGCGAACCATCTGGGCAACTACTCGTACTTCGATCAGTCGCAGCCGGCGTTCAACCTGCGCCGCTCGATCCGCACCGATGCCGAGGGCCGCTACAGCTTCCGCAGCGTGCTGCCGGTCGGCTACAGCGTGCCGCCGGGCAGCAAGACCGAGCAACTGCTCGACCAGCTCGGCCGCCACGGCCATCGTCCGGCGCACATCCACTTCTTCGTTTCCGCGGACGGATATCGTAAGCTGACGACGCAGATCAACATCGAAGGCGATCCGCATATCTGGGACGACTTCGCATTCGCGACCCGCGAAGGGCTGATCCCGAAGATCAGGCAGGCCGAGGGCGCGGAAGGCAAGCCGTATGGCGTCGACGGGCAGTTCGCGCTGATCGACTTCGATTTCTCGCTGCTCAAGGACAAGCAGGACGTGCCGGCGAGCGAAGTCGAACGGGTGCGGGCGCAGGCCTGAGCGGCCGTCCCGTTCGGCGAATCGACAACGCAAGGAGCGCAGGATGCTGTTTCATGTGGAAATGACCGTCCGCCTGCCGGCGGACATGGATCCGGTCAAGGCGGCCACGCTGAAGGCCGAAGAGAAGGCGATGTGCCAGCGGCTGATGAACGAAGGCGTCTGGCGGCATCTGTGGCGGATCGCGGGGAAGTATGCGAACGTCAGTATTTTCGACGTCGAGAGCGTGCAGCAGCTGCACGACCTGTTGAGTCAGCTGCCGTTGTTTCCGTATATGGAGATGGAAGTGCGGGCGCTGTGCCGGCATCCTTCTTCGGTGCGGGAGGATGATCGGTAAGCAGTGAATGTGAAGCGCGGCGTTATCGAACGGCCGCGCGAAGCACGCCCCGGGCGGCCGGCGATTTTCTCGCCGGCCGCCCGTGACGTTTTGCACAGCCGCCGGTTCAGGTGGCGCCCCGCGTCACGACGATACAGTGACGATCACCGCTCGCTCGCCAGATGCGCCGCGAACCCGACCGTCCCCGGCGCGATTTCCGCCTTCAGCGTCAGCGCCGGAATGTCGTAGTCGCCCGCGTTCTGTCGCCGGAACGGAATCGGCTGCGCGCTCCACAGTTCGTCGAGACGCTTGCCGAGCGCCGCACGCGTTTCGTCGAAGCGCCCGTCGTCCATCCGGTGCGTCTGGTAAATCACGAACGGCGGCAGCACGTCGAACCCCGGGTAATACAGAATCCCGTGCTGGATCGGGAACAGCACGTCGTCGATCGGCCCGTTGATGCCGCGTGCGCTGTAATGCGACTCCCAGCCGCCCGTCGTGACGATCACCATCGCCCGTTTGCCCGCCAGCGAACCTTCGCCGTAACGGTCGCCCCAGTGCAGGTCGGAATGCTCGCCGACGCCGTACGCGAAGCCGTACGCATACACCCGCTCGACCCAGCCCTTCATGATCGCCGGCATCGAGAACCACCACAGCGGAAACTGCAGGATCACCGCGTCGGCCCACTTCAGCTTGTCCTGCTCGCGCGCGATGTCGTCGCGCTGCGTGCCCGTCTCGAACGCGCGCTTCGAATCGCGTGCGGGATCGAAGCGCGCATCGGGCGCACGGTCGGTCACGTCATCCGCGTCGAACGCGGCCTTCCAGTTCATCGCATACAGATCGGTCACCTGCACGGCATGGCCTGCCGCTTCGAGATGCTCGACCGCGAAATCCCGCAACGCACCGTTCAGCGAGCGCGGTTCGGGATGGGCGTAGACGATCAGCACGTTCATGTTCACTGCTCCGTTGATGGAATGACTGCAGGATGCTGCCGCCAAAGGTATATTGGAAATGAATTCCTGATATTCCAGGTATAGCCATGAACAATCTCAGACGACTGGATCTGAACCTGCTGGTCACGCTCGACGTGCTGCTCGCCGAGCACAACGTCACGCGGGCGGCCGAGAAACTGAACATGTCGCAGCCGTCAGTCAGCGTGCAGCTGCAGAAACTGCGCGACCTGTTCGGTGATCCGCTGTTGCTGCCGGGGCCGCGCGGAATGCGGCCGACCGCGCGCGCGGAAACGCTGCGCGAGCCGCTGCGAGATGCGCTCGAAGCAGTCGAACGCGCGGTGCTGACGGCCACGCCGTTCGATCCGGCAACCGCGACGAACACGTGGCACGTGGCCGCAACCGACTACGGCGAATCGACGATCGTGCTGCCCGCGCTGAACACGCTGCGCTCGGCTGCGCCCGCGACGCGCGTCGCCGTCGTCGAACTCGTGCCGCCGCGCATCGAGCAGGACGCCGAGCGCAACGGTATCGACCTGGCCTTCCACACGACAGACGGTTCGCCGGAAGGGATGCGTCGCCTGCCGCTGTTCGTCGAACGTTACGTGCTCGTCGGCCGCGCCGGTCATCCGAAACTGAAGCGCCGCCCGACGCTCGCGCAGTTCGGCGCGCTGGAACACGTGATCGTGTCGCCCGACGGCGGCGGCTTCTTTGGCGTGACGGACGAAGCGCTCGCCAAAGCCGGCGCCACGCGGCGCGTGGTGCTGTCGGTGCCGCATTTCCTGTTCGTGATGACGGCCGTCGCCAGCACGGACCTCGTCGCGATGCTGCCCGAGCGGCTGGTGCGCAATACGCCCGCATTGCGCGTCGTGGAGGCGCCGGTCGAGGTGCCCGGCTACGAGATGTCGATGCTGTGGCACGAACGCGTGCATCGCGATCCGGCGCATCGATGGTTGCGGGAGACGATCGCCGCGTCGGTGTAGATCGCCAGACGGGCGGTCGGCGCAGTGAGGCCACCGCGAGGTTCCGAGACATGACGTGCGCAGCGCGATGCAGCGAAGAGCACGGAGCAGAAACGCGCTTCTGACTAATGCGGCTTCATGCGTCGGCCGCCTTCGCCGGTCGCTCACCCGAAGCCGGTCGCCGCACGAACACAATCATTCAGCACTTGAAACCGCCTCGAACACTGTATATATTTACAGTGCTTTTGTACCATTTGACCCTAATTCCGTCACCCATGACGGACGGACTTTTGTGAGGCGACCATGTTCCAGTCATCCGCATTCGATCCCGAGCAACCCGGCTTCAACCCCGTCCACTTCGAGCGTGCCGCGCGGCAAGCGGTCGTCGATCTTCAGCGTGTCGTCGGCGGCCCCGCACAGCGGGCGCTCGGCTTGCGGCGCCGCAGCCATCCGGCCGCCGTCCGCACGATGAGCTGGCAGGCGCTGCTGAATGTCGAGGAGCTGGCGTTCTCGAACACCGGCTTCCTGAACCGTAACGATCCGATGGTCGTCGACGCCTTCATTCGGCTGCGCGACAGCCGGATGGTCGCCGCGGACGTCGAGGAAGCCGTCGACTGGAAGCGCGACGACGACGATCTGCCCGCCGTCTATCTGATCGTCAAGGCGATGCTGGAAGCGGAAGAGCGCGAGACACAACGCGTCGAGATGGAGTGACGGCGGCGCCTCGCGGCCGTACCGTTACAGCCGCGCCGCGAGCCGCGAACCCTGATCGATCGCCCGCTTCGCATCGAGCTCGGCCGCCAGTTCCGCGCCGCCGATCAGATGCACGGAGCGTCCGGCCGCCTGCAGCGGCGCGAACAGCGCGCGCTGCGGCTCCTGCCCCGTGCACAGCACGATCGTGTCGGCTTCGATCAGTTCGTGATCGGTGCGCTGCTCGCCGTACGACACGTGCAGCCCGCGCGCATCGATCAGTTCGTAGTTCACGCCGCCGATCATCTTCACCTGCTTCATCTTCAGCGTCGCGCGGTGAATCCAGCCGGTCGTCTTGCCGAGCCCCTTGCCGAGCGGCGCGGCCTTGCGCTGCAGCAGCGTCACTTCGCGAGCGGGCGCCGCGACCTGCGCGCGCGTCACGCCGCCGCGCGTCGCGGCCGGATCGGTCACGCCCCACTCCGCTTTCCACTCTTCCAGATCGAGCGTCGGCGACTCGCCGTCCTGCACCAGATATTCGGCGACATCGAAGCCGATGCCGCCCGCGCCGACCACCGCGACACGCCGGCCGACCGGCTGCCTGCCGGCGAGCACGTCGATATAGCTGAGCACGTTCGGCCCGTCCTGGCCGGGAATCTTCGGGTCGCGCGGCGCCACGCCGGTCGCGAGCACGATCTCGTCGTAACCACCCGCGATCAGGTCGCTCGCGTCGACGCGGCGGTTCAGGTGCAGGTTCACGCCGGTCAGCTCGACCTGCCGGCCGAAATAACGCAGCGCTTCGTCGAACTCCTCCTTGCCCGGAATCCGCTTCGCCATGTTGAACTGGCCGCCGATCTCCGCTGCCGCGTCGAACAGGTCGACGTGGTGGCCGCGCTGCGCGAGCACGGTCGAGCATGCAAGCCCGGCCGGCCCGGCGCCGACCACCGCGATGCGCTTCGGCTGCTGCACGCGCGTATAGATCAGCTCGGTCTCGTGGCAGGCGCGCGGGTTCAGCAGGCACGACGCGATCTTGTTCCTGAACGCGTGGTCGAGACACGCCTGATTGCAGCCGATGCAGGTGTTGATCTCGTCGGCGCGGCCCTGCGCAGCCTTGACGACGAACTCGGCATCCGCGAGCAGCGGACGCGCCATCGACACCATGTCCGCGCACCCGTCCGCGAGAATCTGCTCGGCCACTTCGGGCCGGTTGATCCGGTTGGTCGTCACGAGCGGAATGCCGACCTCGCCCTTCATCTTCTTCGTCACCCACGCGAACGCGCCGCGCGGCACCGACGTCGCGATCGTCGGCACGCGTGCCTCGTGCCAGCCGATCCCGGTGTTGATGATGGTCGCGCCCGCGCGCTCGACGGCCTTCGCGAGCTGCACGGTCTCGCTCCAGTCGCTGCCGTCGGGAATCAGGTCGAGCATCGACAGCCGGTAGATCAGGATGAAGTCGCGCCCGACCGCTTCGCGCGTGCGCTCGATGATCTCGATCGGCAGGCGGATCCGGTTCTCGTACGAACCGCCCCACTGGTCGGTGCGCTTGTTCGTATGCATCGAGATGAACTGGTTGATCAGATAGCCCTCGGAGCCCATGATCTCGACGCCGTCGTAACCGGCCTCGCGCGCGAGCTGCGCGCAGCGGACGAATGCACGAATCTGCCGCTCGACGCCGCGCGCGCCGAGTTCACGCGGCGCGAACGGCGAAATCGGCGACTTGATCTTCGACGGCGCGACCGCGAACGGGTGGTAGCCGTAGCGGCCGGTATGCAGGATCTGCAGCGCGATCTTGCCGTCGTCCGCATGCACGGCGTCGGTGATCACGCGATGGCGCCGCGCGCCGGCCGACGTCATCAGCGTGCCGCCGAACGGCTTGGTCCAGCCGGCCACGTTCGGCGCGAAGCCGCCGGTCACGATCAGGCCGACGCCGCCGCGCGCGCGTTCGGCGAAATAGTCGGCGAGCCGCGGCAGCGTCTTGCGGCTGTCCTCGAGGCCCGTATGCATCGACCCCATCAGCACGCGATTCTTCAACGTGGTGAAGCCGAGGTCGAGCGGCGCGAGCAGATGGGGAAAGGAGGTCGTCATGATGATCCTGCCGGTAAGCGATGCGTGTCATCGTAGGCCGCGCGCCGCCTTGAACGTGAGGGGGCAAACAGCCATAATGCTTGTCATTTCCGGCCAAATCGACATGACCTCCCCGTCTCGCAAGGATCACCTCGGGCTACGCCGGCCGACGATTCCGGTCGCCTATACGCGCCTGCTGCTGCAGGCGCTGGCCGCACGCGGCGTCGACCTGGCCGCGGTGCGCGCGGGCACCGGCCTGCGCGATGCGGTGTTGGCCGAACCGGACGCGCGCGTCGCGCCGTCGCAATGGGGCCGCCTCGTGCTCAACGCGATCGAGATCGGCGGCGATCCGGGCATCGGGCTGGCGTTCGGGCTGCTGCTGAAGCCGACCGTGCACGGCTTCCTCGGCTATGCGACGCTGACCGCGCGGGACATCCGGGAAGCGCTGGTCGTCACGCAGCGCTACTTCCGGATGCGCAACCGCCAATATCGGCTGACCTACGCGGAGGACGCGCACGGCGCGACGCTCGAACTGCACGGCGTGCAGGCGAGCCCCGTGCTGCAGCATCACGTGATGTTCGAGTTCGTGCTGACGGGGCTCGCGCAGAACATCTCGCAGTGGTCCGGACGCGCGTCGCCGCCGATCGTGCTGCGCTTCACGTGGCCCGAGCCCGGTTATTTCGCGCGTTATCGCGACCAGTTGCCGCCGGTCGAATTCGGCTGCGCGGCGAACGCGCTGTGGATCGCGCACGACGTGCTCGACTGGCCGCTGCCGCTCGCCGACGAAGTCGCGCACCGGCAGGCGCTGGTGCAGGTCGAGCGCGAGTATGCGCAGGTACGCCAGGAGGAAGGCGATCTCGTCGAGCGCGTGCGCGCGGAACTGGCGCGAACGGCCGGCGACTATTCGAGCCCGGAGGCGCTCGCCGACGCGCTGCTCGTGTCGACGCGTACGTTGCGGCGCCGGCTCGAGGACGCCGGGTCGAGCTATCGGCAACTGCTCGACGAAGCGCGGTTTCGCGACGCGAAGCAATTGCTCTGCGCGTCGGACCTCGACCTGAAGACGATCGCCGAGCGGCTGCAGTTCACCGACCCGGCGAATTTCACGCGCGCATTCCGGCGCTGGGCCGGGCAGACGCCGAGTGCGTATCGGGAAGCTGCGGCGGGAACCGCGCACGAATAACGGGAAAACGTGGGTGGCACCATACCGCCATACGCGTGGCCCCCATTTCATTTTCATCGGTATGATGAATGCCACGCCAACGCGATACGGGCCGACGCCCGCTTCCACCCATGTCCAGTCACACCACCGTGATCGAGTCGACGATCGACCGTATCGATACGAACCTGGTCCGTATCGCGGTCGACAACAAGAAGGTGCCGATTTATCGCGTGACGATGCAGGACGCCTGCTACTTCCTTTGCGCCGACGATATCGACGCCGACGCGTTCAAGCAGGTCGATCTGTTGAAACCCGGGATGGCGGTGCGCGCGTGCGTTTTCGACGACCATGGTCGTCGCCGAATCGCGTGGATCACCAGCAACGATCTGACGATTCAGCCCTACGACGCGCTCGCGCAAAAGGAACGTAATCTGTCGCTGCTCACATGGGCGTCGTGCGTGTTCGCGCTGAGCCTGCTGGTCGGTAGCGCCGCGTTCAAATCCGGCTGGGCGCTCGTCCTCGCCCTGACCATGTTCGTCAGCATCATCAGCATGCTGGGCACGCTGCTCTCGATCGCCGGCTTGTCCGAACTGGTGTTCCGGCCGCAACGGCGCGAAGCCCAGGAAAAGTGGCAATGCCAGCCGCGCCGGGTCACATTCGAACGGAGCAACGTATGACCGATCGTTCCATGCGAATCGCGTCCGGCTGCGTGACGTCCGTCAGTCAGAAGACGATCAGTACGAAGGTCTGGAGCAACAACCTCGGCTGGACCACGCAAAGCATCGAGGAGATCGAGCTTCGACTCGACGCTTTCGATGCGCCGCTGACGCTCCGGACCGGCGCGACACGCGACCTGTTCGTCGTTGCGGGCGACCGGCTGGATGTCGCGTATGCCGCGTGGCGCGATAATCTCGCAATCTGCGGCATCCGCAACGTGACTGACGGTTCGATCTATCTCGTTCGTCTCGCACGCGTCGCCAGCGCCCGAACCGATGTCATCGTGACGATCGGCGTTCTGATCACCGTCGCGTTCGCCATCGGTATCATGTCCGCGCTACAAGGCAGCACGGACGGCATGCTCGACATCTTTGCGTGGTTTGGCGGAACCGCGCTCGGCTTCCTCGCGCTAAGCACCATCCTGCGTTCGGTGTTCGGCGTGATTGCCTGGCCCGAAATCCGACGGCTCAATCAGCCCGGCGGCAGACGCGAGATGAATGCGGCAAAAAACGCGCTGTCGCTCAAGGCGGCAGATGCGCCGCACATCCGCTTCCTCTGAGCCGACGAGCGCGCGATGCGTCAACCGTCGACGAAGATCCACGCGCCGCCGTCGCCCTCACCCGCCTCGATCCGCACGTCGCCCGTCGCGGCGACGATCGCGTCGTACACGTCGTCCGTCACGCACACCACCGGCACCGCGATCGCATACAGCTCGGCGGCGACGATCGCGCCGATCGAGATGATCAGGTCGCGCTCCTTCAGCACGATCCCGACCGGCCCCGTGCCGTTGCGCACCGCTTCCGCGAGCACGCTGCTGCTCGAACTCGAGCCCTTCGCGTGCGGCATCACCATGATCCGGCCGGCGAGGCTCGCGCCCGCCTGCGGATGCCCGCGATCGACGATCCGCCCCGCCCCCGAGTCGTAGCCGCCCCAGAAGCTGAGCGGCTTGTCGAGCACGATCGTCTTCGCGCATGCGCTGCCCGGCACGAGCGTGTCGCCCGTCAATTTCCCGATCGTTGCATCAGTCATCGAATCGCACCTTTCCTTCGAACGCGGAACGCACGCATTCGCGCATGCTGCCGTACGCCACCGTGACGCCGATGTTCGCGGGCGCATACGACGCCCACTTCCCCGAGTTGGTCATCACCAGGCCCGACAGCTGTTTCATGACCGGCGTGATGTACGTGCAGGTATCGACGACGATCTGGATGCCGCGCGCGTCGAACTTGCCGGCGAGCCCGAGCTCGCCCAGCTCCCACAGGATGAAGCGGCTCGTGTTCACGTAGAAATCGCACTTCGGCCGGCCGTCGAACTGATCGAGCAGCGCGTCGAGCGTGCGGAACTCGGCCAGCGAGAAGTGCGGCGTGCCGAGCGCGACCGCGACGAGCGCATCGCCGGCCGCGCCGTGGTTCAGCGTGCGGCGGATCTCGTCGAGATCGGCCATCGCGACATCGACCGTGCGCTGCGCCGCCCGCCCGTGCAACGCGGCGTCGAGCGTCGGCGCCTCGGGCGTGACGCCCACCGCATGGAACAGCGCAACCGCCCCGCTCGATGCGGCAGCCGCGCCGAGCGCCTTGAGTTCGTCTTCGGTGGTGTCCGCGGGTAGCCCGACGATCGCCGGCACGGTCGCGCCGGCGATCCGGCCGATCAGAAGCCCAAGCGCCGCGAAATAGATGTCGCGCGAGGGCCGGTTGCCGAAGTCCGGCGCGTTGAACACGATCCGCGCCGCGCGATTCGCTTCGACGTGCAGCCCCGCATACGGCGCGCGCCCGGTGATCGCGGCGGCCAGATCGAGAAAGTCGCCATAACGGCTGGTGCGCGCACCGAGCACCGAATTGGCGAACACGATCGCATTGGATTCCGCCCACGCGATCTGCTCGCCCAGGCGCGGACGATTCTTCAGCTGATACGGCGCACACGTGAAGCTCGATTCGCAGCCGAGCTGCAGATGCGCATCCATCAGGCGCTGCGCGTCGCGCTGGATCGCGCGGTCGCCGTGATACAGCTCGGGATGGATAAGGTCGAGCGACCCGACGTTCAAAGTGGTCGGCACCGCGACCCGCGCGCCGGTGTCGACGAAATACTCGACGAAGTCGAGGCTGGTCCGGCCGTGGTAAAGACAGCCGTCGATATGCGCGGACGTGATGTCGATCAGGTGCGGCGCCGACATGACCTCGGCCGTGCGCGCGACGATCCGCATCGCGCGCGCAACGCCGTCGCCGAATGCGCCGCGCAACATCGCGTCGTCGCGTTCGCTCAACTGCAGCATGGGGGGCTCCTCGTGTCTCGTCCGGTGGATCCGGATCGCTTTTGTCATACTACCGCGCGTCGCGCCTAGCGCTGCGCCGTCAGGCTGAACAACTCGTCGCGCAACGCCTGGGCGCGGCCCTGGCCGAATTGCGTCTCGAATTCGTCCTGCGCGGCTTGCCACGCGACCTTCGCCTGCGCGTAGGTGCGCTCGCCGAGCTTCGTCAGGCTGAGCGCATGCGCGCGAGCGTCATGCTCGGACGCGGCCGCGGCGACGAAGCCGTCGCGCTGCAGCGGCTTCAGCGCGCGCAACAGCGTCGTGCGGTCCATCACCAGCCGGTCGGCGAGTTCGCTCATCAACAGGCCGGGCCGGCGCGACAGGTTCGCCATGATCGAGAACTGCGCGGCCGTGACGCCGACCGGGGCCAGATGCCGCTCGTAGAGTTGCGTGACGAAGCGCGCCGCCTGACGCAGCGCGAGGCAATTGCAGGCCTGGGCCATCTGGATGTCGTTCATGACCGGCAATTTAAATGTGCATATGCATAAAGTCAATGTACACTCGGCCGTAACAAGGGCCGGCGCCGGCCGCGCGCATCCGGCGCCGCGCCATCGCTTCGAGGAGACGGACATGGACTACATCGACAAGCTGCGGATCTTCCGGTCGGTGGTGGAAATGCGCAGCTTCACGCGCGCGGCCGACATGCACGGCCTCGCGCGGCCGGTCGTGTCGCGGGCGGTCGCGGATCTGGAAGCGCGCTTCGGCAGCCGCCTGCTGCACCGGACCACGCGCCAGGTCTCGCTGACCGAAACCGCCGAGCGCATCTACGAGCGATGCGCGGCGGTGCTCGACGAACTCGACTCGCTGGAAGCGCAGGCGCAGTCGTACACGCGCGAGCCCGAGGGACTGCTGCGGCTCGTCGCGCACACGACGGCCGCGCTGAACCGGCTCGTACCGCTGATCGCCGGTTTCAAGGCCGCGCATCCGAAGGTGCGGCTCGACGTCACGCTGACCGAGCGTCCGGTCGACCTCGTCGGCGAAGGCTACGACATCGGCATCGTCGTGCCGTACATGCTGACGAGCGAGACGACCGTCGTGCGGCTGATCGAACGCATTCCGGTGGTGATCGTCGCGACGCCCGCCTACCTGCGCGCGCATCCGCGTCCCGAAACGCCGGCCGAGCTCGCCGGCCACATGTTCGTGCCGATGTCGCCGTCGCTGCGCCGGCCCGCGCTGTCGTTCCGCGTCGACGGCGACACGCTGACCGTGCCGTTGAGCTTCGACGTCTCGTCGAACAGCCCCGTCTTCAACCGCGAAATGGTGATGCACGACTTCGGCATCGGCGTGGTGCCGAGAGCGCTCGTCGAAGCCGAACTCGCGTCGGGCGCGCTCGTGCAGTTGCTCGAAGGCGCCGATCTCGTCGACGCGTTCGTGGAAATCAAGCTCGCCTACGCGAACCGCGCGCTGCTGCCCGCGAAGGTCAAGGCGTTCATCGACTACACGGCCGCGTACTACGACCGCGAAGGCTCGATTGTTCCGGCCGCGGCCTGATCCGGCGCGCAAACGCCCCTTTCCACCACCGATTGGTACAGCCACGGCACCAATCTGATCCTGTCTCGCCGCTCGCTTCGCATCGCGTGGGCACCTAATATGTGCACATGCACAAGTCCACGCTTATCGATGACGATTGCTTCGCGGTCCGGCAAGCCGCCCGGCGAATCTCGCAGTTCTACGAGCGCTACCTGTCGCGGGCGGGCGTCACGCCGTCGCAGTACAGCATTCTCGCGCTGCTGCGGGAGCGTCCGGGCTTGACGATGGCGACGCTGTCGGCCGTGCTGGTGATCGAGCGCACCGCGCTGTTGCGCGCGCTGAAGCCGCTGGTCGGCGCGGCGCTGGTCACGGGCCGGCTCGAGCCGCGTTGCCGGCGCCAGACGTTCGCGCTGACCGCGCACGGCGAAACGAAGATCGCCGACGCGCATGTGCACTGGCTCGCCGCGCAGGAAGCGTTCGAGCAGCGGTTCGGGCCGGCGCAGGCGGCCCGCCTCAGAGACGAATTGTTCCGGATCACGCACAACCTGCCGGAACGCTGACTTCCCCGATCGGCGACGCGTCGTCGGTCGTTTCAATAAGTGCATATACATAGGTGAATCGATGGAAACGACCCAAGCCGCTGCCTCCCGCGAGGCAGCCACAACCGACCGGCCGGCAAAGCAGCGCCGCGTGCCGTGGATGCGGATCGCGGTGGCCGCCGTCGTCGTCGCGGTCGCGGCCGCGGCGCTCGACTGGCTGTTCGTGCTGCGTTTCCAGGAGAGCACCGACGATGCGTATGTCGGCGGCGACGTGACGGTGCTCGCACCGAAGGTGAACGGTTTCGTCGACAAGATCCTCGTGACCGACAACCAGCGCGTGAAGGCCGGCGACGTGCTCGTGCAGCTCGATGCGCGCGACTACGATGCGAAGCTCGCGCAGGCGAGCGCGGAAGTCGACAGCGCGCGCTCCGCGGTGGCCGAACTCGAAGCGAAGCAGCAACTTCAATACGCGGTAATCGGCCAGCATGCGGCGGACCGGAATGCGTCGTCGGCCGAGCTCACGCGCGCGTCGTCCGATCGCGTGCGCTACCGCGAGCTCGTGAAATCCGATGCGGTATCGAACCAGATCGTCGAGCGCGCGGACGCCGATTACTCGAAGGCGGATGCGGCCGTCGCACGCAGCGACGCCGCGCTGCTCGCGTCGAAGCGGCAGCTCGACGTGCTCGGCGCGCAGCTCGCCGATGCGCGGGCCCGCGTGAACACGGCACTCGCCGCGCAACGCGTCGCGGCGCTGAACGTCGAGTACACGACGATCCGCTCGCCGGTCGACGGTTACGTCGGCAACCGCACGGGCCGCGTCGGGATGCTCGCGAACGTCGGCGTGCCGCTGCTGACGGTCGTGCCCGCGGCCGGGCTGTGGATCGACGCGAACTTCAAGGAAGACCAGCTGCGCAAGATGCGCTCAGGCGATCGCGTCGATGTCACGC
This sequence comes from Burkholderia sp. BCC1998, assembly GCF_905339875.1. Lineage (NCBI taxonomy): Bacteria > Pseudomonadati > Pseudomonadota > Betaproteobacteria > Burkholderiales > Burkholderiaceae > Burkholderia > Burkholderia sp. BCC1998. The sequence continues at coordinate 145,026 of NZ_CAJPHE010000018.1, read as the reverse complement.
TCGATGCGTCGAGCACGCGCCTCCACGGCCGCGTCGACAGCCTGGCGCCCGCGACCGGCGCGACCTTCAGCGTGCTGCCGCCCGAGAACGCGACCGGCAACTTCACGAAGATCGTCCAGCGCGTGCCGGTGCGCGTGCATCTCGATCCGCAGCCGGGCATCGAGCACGTGCTGCGCCCCGGTCTCTCCGCGGTCGTGACCGTGCATACCGACCACGCGAACTGAACGGGAGCCTGCGATGACCACTGCGATTTCCGGCGACCCCGCGTCGCAACCGACCAGGCAGCGCGTCTTCGCGTTCGCGCTGATGTGCGTCGGCTTCTTCATGGCGACGCTCGACATCCAGATCGTCGCGTCGTCGCTGCGCGACATCGGCGGCGGGCTCTCCGCGAGCCAGGACGAGCTGTCGTGGGTGCAGACGGCCTACCTGATCGCCGAGATCATCGTGATCCCGATGTCGGGCTGGCTGTCGAAGGTGATGTCGACGCGCTGGCTGTTCACCGCGTCGGCCGTCGGCTTCACGATCACGAGCATGCTGTGCGGGCTCGCGTGGGACATCAACTCGATGATCCTGTTCCGCGGAATGCAGGGTGCGCTCGGCGCCGCGATGATCCCGACCGTGTTCACGACCGCGTTCGTGCTGTTCCCGGGCAAGCAGCGGCTGATCGCGTCGACGACGATCGGCGCGCTCGCGTCGCTCGCGCCGGCGATCGGGCCGGTGATCGGCGGCTGGATCACCGATCAATGGTCGTGGCACTGGCTGTTCTACCTGAACCTCGTGCCGGGCATCGCGGTGGCCGCGCTCGTGCCGCGCTACGTGCACATCGACGCACCGGACCTGAGCCTCGTCAAGCGCGGCGACTATCTCGGCATCGTGCTGATGTCGGGCTTCCTCGGCTGCCTCGAATACGTGCTCGAGGAAGGCCCGCGCAAGAACTGGTTCGGCGATCACGTGATCGTGTTCTGCGCGTGGATCTCCGCCATCTGCGGCTTCCTGTTCATCGTGCACGCCCTGACCGCGGAAGACCCGATCGTCGACCTGCGCGCGCTCGCCGTGCGCAACTTCGGGATCGGCAGCCTGCTGTCGTTCGTGACCGGTATCGGGATCTTCGTCACCGTGTTCCTGACGCCGCTGTTTCTCGCGCAGGTGCGGGCGTTCAGTTCGCTGCAGATCGGCATCGCGCTGCTGTCGGTCGGCGCGTTCCAGCTGCTCGCGCTCTGCGCGTATGCATTCGCCGCGCGCTACTTCAGCATGCGCGCGCTGCTCGTGTTCGGGCTGATCTGCTTCGGCCTCGGCTGCTACCTGTACACGCCGATCACGCACGACTGGGGCTGGCGGGAACTGCTGCTGCCGCAGGCGCTGCGCGGCATCGGCCAGCAGTTCAGCGTGCCGCCGATCGTGACGATGGCGTTGGGTTCGCTGCCGCAGTCGCGGCTGAAATCGGCGAGCGGCCTGTTCAACCTGATGCGCAACCTCGGCGGCGCGATCGGCATCGCGGTGAGCGCGACGATGCTCAACGACCGGCTGAACTTCCACTACCTGCGCCTGAACGAGCATGTGAGCGCCGGCGAGCCGCAAGTCGCGTCGCTGCTCGACCGCCAGGCCGCGTACTGGACCTCGGTGGCCGGCAACACGCTGGATACCGCGCAGGCCGGCCTCGCGAACCTGCACCGCCTGATCTATCGGGAAGCGCTGACGCTCACCTACGCGGATGCGTACTACGCGCTGTCGCTGTGCTTCGTGGTCGCGCTGGTCGCCGTCGCGTTTTCCCGTCCCATCACCCTCAACGCGCCGCCGCCGGACGCGCACTGAAGCCAAGGTCGTCATCATGAAAAAGCTACTCGTCGCGCTGGCCGTCAGCGCCTTCGCCGCAGGGTGTGCGGTGCAGCCCGCGCAGCATCCCGCGCTGCACGATTCCGTCCAGTCGCTCGCGCCGGCCGCGTGGGACACCGACGTGCCGCGCGCCGACATCGACGCCGCCGCGTGGTGGGCGCAGTTCAACGACCCCGTGCTCGACCGGCTGATCGCGACCGTGCTCGACGGCAACCTCGATCTGCAGGCCGCCGCCGAACGCGTGAAGCAGGCGCAGGCGCTGACCGTGCAGAAGCGCGCGGTGCTGCTGCCGGAACTCGACGCGACCGCGCATGCGGCCGACGAGCGCAAGAACACGCCGCCGCCGCTCGGCTACGTGCGACAGGCCGGTGCGGGGCTCGCGCTGAGCTGGTCGCCGGACGTGTTCGGCGGCGAACGGCTCGACCTGCTGGCCGCGCAGGCCGAGCTGGTCGGGCAAAAGCATGCGGAAGACGCGATGCGGCTCGCGCTCGCGGCCGATGCGGCCTCGGCCTATGTCGACCTGCGCTGGGCGCAGCAGGAACTGAAGATCCTGCAGGACAACGCGGCGATCCGCCGGCATGCGCTCGAACTCACGCGCAAGCGGCAGGCGTTCGGGCTGTCGACGGAACTCGACGTCACGCGCGCGCAGAACCAGCTCGATGCGCTCGAAGCGCGGATTCCGCCGACGCAGGCGCAGATCGCGCATCAGCTCAACCTGATCGCCGTGTATTCGGGCCGCACGCCCGAATCGGTCGACCGGCTCGTGCTCGCGCAGGCCGGCGCGATTCCGGCGCCGCCGGCCGGGTCGCCCGCCACGCTGCCGTCGCAGGCGCTGCTGCGCCGGCCCGACGTGCTAACCGCCTACGCGCAGGTCGAGCGGCGCGCGGCACAGGTCGGTGTCGCGAAGGCCGAACGGTATCCGAAGTTCTCGCTGAACCTGACGGACGGGATTCTGGCCGCGTCGTATCTCGGCTTGCCGACGCTGACCGACAACCTGTTCAGCGCGGCGCTGAGCGCGACGAGCCCGATCTTCAACGCGGGACGGATTACCGCCGATATCTCGCAGAGCGAAAGCCGGATGCGCGAGTCTGAACTCGGGTTGCGGCAGACGATGCTGCAGGCGTTGCGCGAGGTCGAGGATGCGCGCGCGAACCTCGTCAGCAGCGATGAAGCGACGCAGCGGCTCGGCAGCGCGCTCGCGGCTTCGGACAAGGCGCTCGGGCTGGCGAACCAGCTCTACAAGGGCGGCGCGACGGATTTTCTGGACGTGCTGTCGGCGCAGGAGGTATATCTGCGGGATTCGGACGCGCTCAACCAGCTCAGGCGCGAGCATGCGCTGGCGGCGGTCGCGTTGTATCGCTCGCTCGGGGGCGGGTGGAGCAGGAATGATGCGGCCGGTGGGCCCGAGGTGGAAGCCGTGGCGAAGAACTAGGCGCGATCACGATACGGCGCCGGCCTCGACACGTGCCGGGGCCCCGCTCTTCAGCCGCACGATCCCGGGCATTCGACCGACAACGCGATCAAGCAAGCCGCCAACCACGCGATTGCGAATTCGCGTATGCCGGAGGACGAGGTCATCCCGCGTCGGGCCAACGGTAACCGATCACTTCGTTCAGCGGGTACGCAAGCTCGCGTACCTCTTCAAGCTGATTGCCGCCGAACAGATGCACGTGCTCGTCGTCATGGCTCAAGTAGAACCCGACATGCCCTTTCCAGCTCGCGGGATCGTCGCGCGTCAGGATCGCGATGCAGCCGTAGACCGGGCTGTCCAGCGGACGGCCCCATTCGAGCCACGAACGCGCGAGCGCCGACCCGGTGCCGCGAATGCCCGCGTGCGTCATGCACCAGTTGACGAACGAAGAGCACCAGGAAATCTTGTCGTCGTAGCCGACCAGATTCGTCCGGTTGTTGTACTCGACGATGCGCGGGTTCACGCTGCCGGGCGGATGGCGGCGGATGCCGAGTTCGGCCAGGGCGACGGCCATCCACGGCGGATCGGCGGCGTCCGGGTTGCGCTCAGGATTTGCTCGGGTCACGTCGTTCTCGGGCGAGTGTGATGTGCGTGCAATCTTCGCACGGATGCGGAGGTCGGCACCACCGTTCGGTCAGCCCAGGCCTCTCATGTACGCCACCCACTTCGACGCCGGGATAGCGTCATGCGCCACCGGCGTCGAAAAGAAAATCCGGTAACCCGAATCGAGCGCGCGGCTCCAGTCGGGAGGTACAGAATTGATCGCACGCGAGGTTCGGGCGCGCATTGTTGCGCGCCCGGGCGACTCATATGCGTCGGGTATCCGGTCCCACGGCGCTGCCTTTAACCGCGCGTATCGACCCAGTTGCGTGCCCAGCGTTCCGAGTGCCGCAATGCCTGCGCTTCACTCGCGAAGTAATCGAGCGAATAGAACCGGTAGCGGCCTTCGACAGACGCGCTATCGATGCGCTCGAGCAGCAGGTTGGCTGAAAAACTGCCATCGGGCAAACGATGCGCCGAGGGCCGGACGGCATAGCCGTTGTATTGATGATTTTGTGTGTTTTGCATTTTTAATTTTAATAATGTTCGACTGCGCGCGTGCCGTGCGAAATGTGCACGGATGCGCCGATCCAACGCCATTGCGAGCTGAACCCGAAGCAGTCGGAAAGCGAAAATACGGCGCTGCGGCCGGAGGGGGAACGAAGTGCAGCGAGGTGTATGGCGCCTGGTCGGCGGCTCAAGGAGCAGACGCAGCCGGGAACGAGCGCGCCAACTTTACGAGACCAAGCTCCGTGCTGATGTCGCTGCGGCCCGGCGCCCATTGTTGGAGGCCGGGCCCTTCAGACTTTACAGCGGCTTGATGTTGGCCGCTTGCAGACCCTTCGGGCCTTGCTTCGTCTCGAAGCTCACTTTCTGGTTTTCGGCCAGCGTCTTGAAGCCGTCGGCACGAATTTCCGAGAAATGAGCGAACAGGTCGTCGCCGCCGTTGTCCGGCGTGATGAAGCCAAAGCCTTTGCTGTCGTTGAACCACTTGACGATACCGGTATCCATGAAGATTCCTTGAGAAAAAATGAAGATCTGCCCTGCTGGAGAGCGCGTGAAGCATCAAGGAGGGAGAGGACAACGAATACCGCTGAGGAGAGCGAGCAATTGATGAACAGCAATCGGACTTCTTGGACTTCGACGCACACACTAACCGCCGGGCAGATGCGCGTCAACGGCTAACTTGTAACTGTTTAACCTCGCGACCCGCTGTTCGGGCGAAGCGATGCGGCCCTGACTGACGGCGCGCGTGGCCTGGCCGGGCGCGCGTTGCACATGAGTCTCCGCACGAACGGGCCGATCGGCAACGATTTTCCCGCCTTCCGGTTTCCGTTCGATCCGCCCGTATCGTGTCGACAGCCTCCTCCGATTCCCTGCGCCCATGACGTCGTCGTGCTCGCCGGAAATCCGCTCGACGATATCGGCCTCGTCGCGGGAGAAGGCGAACGTGTCGCGTACGTGCTGCAGCGGGGCAAGATCGTGAAGGCCCGGGCGTCGGCCTTGCGCTGACCGCCTGCGCGGGCCGGCCGGCAATCGTCGGCCGGTCCCGCCCGTCACTCGACCGTCACCGATTTCGCCAGGTTCCTCGGCTTGTCGATATCCGCGCCGCGCAGGCACGCGGCATGATACGCGAGCAACTGCAGCGGCACGACGTGCAAGATCGGCGACAGCAGGCCGTAGTAATCCGGCATCCTCATCACCGACACGCCTTCGCTGTCGTCGATCCGCGTATCGGCATCGGCGAACACGTACAGCTGACCGCCCCGCGCCCGCACTTCCTGCATGTTCGACTTGAGCTTCTCGAGCAGCGCGTCGTTCGGCGCGATCGTCGCGACCGGCATCGCGTGCGTCACCAGCGCGAGCGGGCCGTGCTTCAGCTCGCCGGCCGGATACGCTTCCGCGTGGATATACGAAATCTCCTTCAGCTTCAGCGCCCCTTCGAGCGCGATCGGGTAATGCAGCCCGCGCCCGAGAAACAGCGCATTCTCGTGCCGCGAGAATTCCGCGGCCCAGCGCTCGATCTGCGGCTCCAGCGCGAGCACGTCGTCGAGCGCGCCCGGCAGCCGCCGCAGCTGCGTCGCATAGCGCGCGAGCTGCGCATCGTCGACGTAGCCGCGCAACCGGCCGAGCGTCACCGCGAGAATGAACAGCGCGACGAGCTGGGTGGTAAACGCCTTGGTCGACGCGACGCCGATTTCCGGGCCGGCGCGCGTCAGGAACCGCAGGCTCGTCTGCCGCATCATCGCGCTGGTGGGCACGTTGCAGATCGCGAGCGTATCGATATGCCCGAGCGCCTGCGCATACTTGAGCGCGGCGAGCGTGTCGGCGGTCTCGCCGGATTGCGACACGCTGACCACGAGCGTATTCGGCAACGCGAGCGCGTCGCTGTAACGGTATTCGCTCGCGATCTCGACCTGCGCCGGCAGGCGCGCGATCGTCTCGAGCCAGCGGCGCGCGGTCAGGCCGGAATAGTGACTCGTGCCGCACGCGAGGATCAGCACGTTGTCGATCTGCTCGAACGCGCGCGCGGCATCCGGGCCGAACGCCGCCGGATCGAACAGCCCCGCATCGGGGATGGTCGCGGCCACGGCCCGTGGCTGCTCGAAGATCTCCTTCTGCATGAAATGCCGGTATGGCCCGAGCTCGACCGCGCCTTGCGTCGACGAGACGGTCTGGATCGGACGATCGACCGGCGTGCCGCCGCGTTCGAGAATGCGCACGCCGCCCGGCGTCAACTCGACGATGTCGCCTTCCTCGAGAAAGATGAAGCGGTCGGTGATGCCGGCGAGTGCGAGCGCGTCGGACGCGAGGAAACATTCGTCGTCCTTCAGGCCGACGACGAGCGGCGAGCCGACCCGCGCGCCGATCAGCCGCTGCGGCTCGTGCTTGCTGAACACCGCGATCGCGTATGCGCCGTGCAGCTGCGACGTCGCATCGCGTACCGCGGCGAGCAGGTCGCCGCGATACTTGCTGTGGATCAGGTGCGCGACGACCTCGGTGTCGGTCTGGCCGTCGAACTGGTAATGCTCGTCGGACAGTTGCCTGCGCAACGTCTCGTGATTCTCGATGATGCCGTTGTGCACGAGCGCGATTTCGTCGCGCGAGAAGATCGGATGCGCGTTGCAGGTGGCGGGCGCGCCGTGCGTTGCCCACCGGGTGTGCGCGATGCCGGTGCTGCCGGACAGCCCGGCGCTGCGCACGTGCGCGTCGAGATCGGCGACGCGCGACACACTGCGTTCGCGACGCGCCTGGCCGTCGACGACGGTCGCCACGCCGCATGAATCGTAGCCGCGATACTCGAGGCGGCGCAAACCTTCGATCAGAACCGGAACGATGTTCCGTTGCGCGACCGCGCCGACGATGCCACACATGACACGTCTCCTTCCCCGGTTTCCGTTGATCGACCGTGCGCTGCTGTATCAGCGCGATCCGGTCACCGTTGTCTTAGCCGTCGTGAACCCGCATGGGCGGGTGCGAGCGGGTCTGCATCGGCGTAATGGCCGGCACACTCCATCGCGTCGGCAAACGGCCGCGATGCGCGGTCAAGCGCGGCCTGCACGCCGCCCGCCCGGCACGTGTCGTCGCGCCTGGCGGGTTCGTCGTATCGGTATCCCCGCCCTTCCGTCGTCGCTCGAACTCGGACGGGCACGCCTGTCCTCCTGAACAAAGCAAGCGGTGAGCCATGGATCGCCTTGCCCCGTGATGCAATGGCCTGCGGGTACCCGATCGACGGGCTCGCGGCACGGATCGCGTGTTTTTGATTCACCGGTGAATCAGGGTTCACCTCCCCCCTAGCGGGATCTTCCGCCTTCAGTGAACCGAAACGTCGCGCGCCACCCTTTCTCGAAGTCGACCGCTGCAGGCTGTCGTTGCAGGGCTCTTGTCCGGCAACGCCCCGTGCGCGGCGCGGCACACGTCGACCAACCGCCTTGCGGATATGGCCGGCCGGCTCCGGACGGTCGTTACAGATACGCAACGTTTCGCATCGTCTGGTGCGGACGATGCACGCGCCGCGATGCGTGAGGGCCATCCTTCGCACGGAGGCAATGCGTGGCAGCCGACGACGTTCCCCACGTTGCCCGGACAAAACTCGCATGTCGAAACGCTCCGAGGCGCGTGACACGGCGCATGCGGTTCGATCGGCAGCCAGCGCGTGACGCAAGTCGCCATCCGTCGCATGACGTGACCGGCTCGATCGCGCGAACGGTCGGATTTTCACCCCCATCGCGGCACGGCGCCGCAATCGCGCTCGTAGCAATTGTGAAACGTTCCCTGGCATTCCACCGGTGCGGCGCGAAGCGGGGCCGGCCACAGGGCCACTGGTTTGAATATTGCTCTATCGGAAGGAGGAACGGGTGCGGGCGCGCAGCGACGTGGAAACGTACGCAGCCAGACCGGCAGACATGGCGATCGACACAGCGAGAAATGCTCATGACGTGATTGACGAGGTGCAACGGGACGGTCGTAGTTCAACGATTGCGTGGCGCAGACCACGCGGACAAAAACGGCGCGCTCGCCCCGCAATACCGCTGCATGTCGCGCGACTGGCGCCGATACATGCGGAGACGGGACGGGTGGCCTGCAACCATGCCTGGCGCCAGCCGCCGGATCTTCCGGCGCGAAGATGCTCAACGAGGACATCGATGAAAAAGATCTTGCTTGTGTTCGGAACTCGACCGGAAGCCATCAAGATGGCGCCGCTCGTCCGCGCGCTGAAGGCGCGCAAGGATGTCGATGCCCGCGTATGCGTGACCGCCCAGCATCGGGAAATGCTGGATCAGGTCCTCACGTTGTTCGACATCAAGCCCGACTACGATCTCAATCTGATGCGTCAGAGCCAGACGCTGACCGACGTGACGACCGGCATTCTTCAGGCGATCGGGACCGTCTTCGACGACTTGCGTCCGGACGTCGTGCTGGTGCACGGCGACACGACGACGACGCTGGCCGTCAGTATCGCGGCGTTCTACCGCTATCTGCCGGTCGGGCACGTGGAAGCGGGCCTGCGCAGCGGCGACATCTGGTCGCCGTGGCCGGAGGAATTGAATCGCCGCGTGACCGATGCGGTGTCGTCATGGCATTTCGCGCCGACCGGCCAGGCGCGCGACAACCTGTTCAGCGAAGGCGTGCCGGTGGGTGCGGTCGTGATGACGGGCAACACCGTGATCGATGCGCTGCACGACGTCAAGCGCATGCTCGACCACGATAGCGCGCTCCACGACAAGGTCGCCGCACACTTTCCGTTTCTCGAAGCGTCGCGCCGCGTCGTGCTGATCACCGGCCATCGCCGCGAGAGTTTCGGCGAACCGTTCCGGCATTTCTGCGAGGCGCTCTGCACGCTCGCGAAGCGCTATCCCGATGCGCAGTTCGTCTATCCGCTGCACTTGAATCCGAACGTGCGCGAGCCGGCGCGCGCGCTGCTCGGCAGCGTACCGAACATCTACCTGATCGAACCCCAGGAATATCTTTCGTTCATATTCCTGATGTCACGCTCGCACTTCATCATCACCGATTCGGGCGGCATCCAGGAGGAAGGGCCGGCACTCGGCAAGCCGGTGCTCGTCACGCGCGAGACGACCGAGCGTCCCGAAGCGATCCACGCCGGCACCGCGCGGCTCGTCGGCACGGACCAGGAGCGGATCGTCTGGGAGGCGTCGCGGCTGTTCGACAGCGACAGCGCGTATGAGGAAATGGCGCGCGCGAGCAATCCGTATGGCGACGGCCATGCGAGCGAGCGGATCGTTCATGCGCTGATGCACGCGCCCGGGGCGACCGCAAAGGCGACGAGCTTTTCGATGGGCGCCGCGGAGATGCCGTTCAACCCGCTCACCCTGGGGTTGCAGGCGTTGCGCTCGCGTTGAAGTCGCTCGCCGGACGGCATGCCGACGGTCGGCGACGCGTGACGTCGCCGACCGTCAATCGTCGCACGCGAACCTCCGTCCAGCGCCGTCGAATCGCGCCGTGCGATGGACGGCTGCGACCCGTCTCCGCCGCCCGCTATCCCGCTAGCGGACCACGGCATCGGCCATCGATTGCGCCTGCGCGACCAGCCGCGGATAAATCCGCTGGCCCCCCACCTGTTTGGCGAAACACGCCTGCCGCGCGTTCTCCGGCACGCGCGCCGCGTCGCACGCCGCGATCGGGCGCAGCGTCACGCCCCGCCACAGGATATAGACGCGTTGGCCCTGCCGGACCGACACGGCCAGCGTGTTCGGCCCGTCCGGCACGCCGTCCTGGCTTTCGCCCAGCAGCCACGCCTTCACCACGCCGTCGGCCGGCTGCCGCTTGACGGGCAACTCGGCGAAGCGAAACGCCGCGGCGTCGTCGCTGAATACGTGCGTGTAAAGCGTTTCGTTGCCGAACATCGCGGCGACGTCGTCGGTCGGCTTGATGCCGGCGTCCGCCGTGCTCGCCCAGGCTTTCAGCAGCGGAACGGTCGTCACGACGAGATGCGTCTTGCCGTCGTCCGACTTGAAGGACAACCCGTCCGGCCCCGGCGGCATCCCGTCGACGGGGCCGACGCTCTGCACCGTGCCCTCGGCCTGCGCGACGAACCCTCGCGCCCTGACCGTGCCAATTAGTTTGGCGAGCCGCGCGTTCACGTCGGCCGTGTACTGCCGGTCGAGGCCCGCCCGATCCTCCATCCGGGCCGCCACCACCGCCGCCGCGGCCTGCTTCCGATAGGCAAGATACGCATCCGCCGGCGATGCGATCACCTTCGCCCCGACCGCGGCGAACACCGCCGCGACCACCACCGCCCCCACCCCGATCTTCAGTCTTGAAATGCGCTTCATTTTTATGACGTCACCGATTCCCGCGCCGACAGCGAAAACGGCTACCGTATCCCCACGGCAGCCGTCCCCCAGAAACGCGTTCATTCTAACGTCGCGCGGACGCTATTCATCTACCTTGAACGCCGATACCAGGCGCGTCAGATCCGCCGCCTGCTGCTTCAGGCTCTCCGCGGCCGCCGCGCTCTCCTCGACCAGCGCCGCGTTCTGCTGTGTCATCTGATCGAGCGACTGCACCGCATCGCCGATCTGGTCGATGCCCGCGCTCTGCTCCAGGCTCGCCTCGGCGATCTCGCTCATCATCGCGCTGACGCCCTGCACCTGCGACACGACATCGCGCATCACCTTGCCGGCCTCGCCGACGAGCCGCGACCCGGTGCTCACCGTCCCCGCACTGTGCTCGATCAGCGCCTTGATCTCCTTCGCCGCCTGCGCGCTGCGCTGCGCGAGGTTCCGCACTTCCGCCGCGACGACCGCGAACCCGCGCCCCTGCTCGCCGGCGCGGGCGGCCTCGACCGCCGCATTCAGCGCGAGGATGTTGGTCTGGAACGAGATGCCGTCGATCATCACGATGATCTCGGCGATCCGCCGCGACGCATCGCTGATCTGCTCCATCGTCGTCACGACTTCGCCCACGACCTGCCCGCCGCGCGTCGCCGTGTCGGCGGCGCCGGTGATCAGCTGCGCGGCCGTCGTCGCGGTTTCGGTGTTGTTGCGCACGACCGCCGTGATCTCCTCCATCGACGAAGCCGTCCGCTCGAGGTTGCCCGACTGCCCTTCGGTGCGTTCGCTGAGGTCGGCATTGCCCGACGCGATCTGCGCGGACCCGGTCGCAATCGACGCGGACGCCGCGCGGATCCGGTGGACGAGCGTCGACAACGACGATACGAAACGGTTGAACGCGTCCGACAGCTGGCCGATCTCGTCCTGGCTTTCGACCGTCATCCGGCGCGTCAGGTCGCCCTGGCCGCTCGCGATGTCCGACAGCAGCGTCGCCGCGCGGCGGATCGGCGCGGCGATCGCGCGCCCGACCAGCCAGATCACGACCAGCGCGACACCGAGGCCCGCGATCGCGGCGACGAGCGCCGCGCTGCGAATCGCACGCGTAACCGGCCCGAGCAGTTCGGCCTGCGGCACTTCGACGACCACGTACGCATTCAGCTCCGGAACGAACGATGTCGCGATGAAGCGCGCACCGCCGTCGCCGTCGTAGCTCAGCGTCGCATACGGCTTGCCGGCCAGCAGCGTCGACGATGCGTCGCCAGGCAGGCCCGGTTCGTCCTTCAGGAAGTGCTTGCCGTCGATCAGCGACGCATCGCGATGCATCATGATCGCGCCGTCCGGCCGTACGAGGTACGCAAACCCGGTATTGCCGATCCGGTATGCGGCGATCCCCCTCGCGAGCGCGTCGACGGACAGGCTCATGCCGGTCGCACCGATCGGCGTGCCGTCCAGCTCCACCCGGCTGTTGATGAACATCATGTAGCCGCCGGCCGTGACCTCGCGGTCCATGTTCACCTCGTAGGCCTTGCCCGACGCGAGGAAATCCGTCAGCCATCGATCCTGGTCGGTGACCTTCCGCTGCAGGCCGGCTTCGTTGTAGTAGTTGCCGCTCTTCACCGACACCCACTGCACGGACGCCGCCTTCTGCTCGTCCTTCACGTTCTTCGCGAGCTGAATCCAGCTGCGCGTGCCGGCATCGGGCTCGCCGTCGGCCTCCCATTGCAGCAGGAACGCATCGCGCGCAAGGAGGCGCGACGCGGCAATCGGCCCGGCCATCTGCCGCTGCACGTCGGCGCGGATGCCGCTCACGGCCGTCGGCAGCTCCTCGCGGACGACGCGATCGCGCACGGCGTTGCCGATCAGACGGACGCTCAACCCGCTCGAAATCGCGACGAACACGAGCAGGCAACTCGTCATGCTGAGAATCAGCTTGTTCTGAATGGACAGCTTGCGCCAGAAATGCATGGGGAACCCTCGATAACCGCTCGGTCTGAGCCAGCCTGGGTTATCGGCAGGCACGCGCGGAATCGCATCGCCGGGTTCACATGTTCGTCATCCGAGATCCGATATGTCGTCGACGGGCGGCCGTCGCGTGCCCGTCGAGGTTCGCGCGCTCAATACGCGACGAAGATCGTCACCCGCCTGTTGCGCGCCCGCGCGGCCGCATCGTCGCCCGCGACGAGCGGCTGCGTATCGGCCCGCCCGATCGCGGCGAGCCGGTGCGGCGCGACGCCGCGATCGGCCAGATAGCGCACGACGCTGCCCGCCCGCGCGGACGACAGCTCCCAGTTCGACTCGTATTTCGCGTTCGCGATCGGCACGCTGTCGGTATGCCCTTCGACGAGGATGTCGCCGCTCGCATGCGCGCTCAGCGCCTGCGCGATCTGGCTCAGCACCGGTGTCGCGTCCGGCAGCAAGCGCGCATCGCCGACGTTGAACAGGATCTTCGCGTCGATGCCGATCTCGATGCCGTGCGGCGCGCGCACGAGCGAGATGCGGCCGGCCGTCTTCAGCGCGTCGAGCGATGCGAGCCACGCGGGCATGCGCCCGGTCGCTGCGTCGGGCGCGCTTGCCGTCCCGCCGTCATGCCGAGCTAGCGTCTGATAACGCGCATCGAGCGCGTTGTATTTCGCGAGCTGCAGCACGTACAGCGCGAGAAACAGCACCATCAGCGTCGTGACGAGATCCGCGTAGGAAATCAGCCAGCGCCCGGACTGCGTGCCTTCGGCCTCATCGTCGTCGCGCCCGGCCGCGGCCGAACCCACACGCGCGCCGTCAGTTCGAGCCGTCATGTCGAAGCTCCCGGTGCGTCATGCGAGCGACTCCGCCGCGCGGCCGCGCACGTCGCCGGTCAGCCGCGTCTCGATCGTGTGAGGCGACTCCTTGCGCGAGATCGCGAGCAAGCCGTCGAGATACAGCTTGCGGAACCGCAGCTCGCTGTCGATCTGCGCGCGCAGCTTGCCGTAGAGCGGCAGGAACACGAGGTTCGCGAATGCGAGGCCGTAGAGCGTCGCGATGAACGCGACCGCGATGCCCGGCCCGAGCTGCGCCGGTTCGAGAATATGGCTCGTCACCTGCACCAGGCCGAGCACCGAGCCGAGAATGCCGAACGTCGGCGCATAACCGCCGGCCTGGTGCCAGACGCGCGCGGCCGCGAGGCGGCTGCGCTCGTAGGCGTCGAGCTCGCGCTGCAGCGCGTCCTCGAGCACCGCGGTCGACACGCCGTTCGCGAGCAGTTCGAGCCCGCGCCGCGCGAACGGATGGATGCCGCTCACGTCCATCGATTCGAAGGCGAGCAGCCCGTCGAGCTTCGCGCGATCGCCCCACTCCAGCAGGTCGGTCAGGTGCTTGCGATCGACTTCCTGCGCGCGCACGAACGCGAGCCGCAGCTGCTTCACCGCATCGAAGAATCGTGCCCACGTATTCTGGATCATCACCGCGCCGAGCGTGCCGCCGAGCACGATCACGAGCGCTTCGAACTGGAACAACATCGAAAAATGTCCGCCTTCCAGCGCGAAGCCGAACACGATCGCCACGCCGCCGAGCAGCACGCCGGCCAGGGTCAACAGGTCCATGAATGTCTCCGTCGGGTGGGCGTCACGCGGCGGATGAAGCCGGCGGCGCGGAGGCCGCCGGCGCCTTGGCCGCGCGCACGGCATCGAGCACGCGCCGCTCGATCTCCTCGATCTCGATCGGGTCGAGCTTGAGCTCGCGGCGCATCACCCACGACACCTCGTTGCGCCGCGCTTCCGTCATCACCGAGAACAGCTTGTCGGCCACCGCGCGATCGTCGAGGCTTGCGATCAGCTTCGCGAGATCGTACGTGTCGAATGCGCTGATCACGTCGAACAGCGTGCGCTGGTCGACCCCCACGAGATCCTCGAGCGCGCGCACGTCGCCGCCGGCGCGCGGGCTGCGCCGCGAGAAATACGCGACGCCTTTCTGCCCGACGTAACCGAGCACCTTCGACTTGCGGAACGCGAACACCTCGTCGGCGATCTCGCCGTGCGACAGCTTGTTGAGCAGCAGCTTCCGGTCGACGCCGATCAGCGCTTCGAGATCGGCGAGCTCGATCAGCTCCAGCTCGCTGTTGATCGACACGTCGAGATCGTGATCGGCAACCTGCTGCGCGCGATCGACCACGCGCGCCGCATCGAACGTGACGGTCTGGCGCGCATCCGACGACGCGGGGTAATCGGCCGCGCCGCCGGCATGGTCGCCCTGCGCGGCTTCGATCGTGACGAGATTGAGCTTCTCCATGCGGCGCAGCATCGCAAGCACGTGCGGGCGCGAATGGCCGGCAATCGCACGGCACCGGCGGATCACCTCCGCGAGCGGCACCGACACCTCCGCATGTGCCTGCATCGGCCGCCGCGACCACGCGTCGTCGGAGCCGCGCGCGTCGGCGCCCGCCATCAGCGACAGCACGTGCGCATACGACAGCACGCCCGGCATGAAGTCGGCATGCGTATAGGTCGCGAGCTGGTCGTCCTTGCGCTTCACGCGCCGGATCATCGTGCGCACGATGTGGCGAAGCAGCGCCGACACGTGCTCGATTTCCTCGTCGATCGTCGCGGCCGGCACGACCGTGAGTTGGCAGAACGACAGTGCCTTCGCGGTATGCGCGCGCGGCTCGGCGGCGAGCAGCGCCGATTCGCCGAAGAACTCGCCGCGCCCGAGCGTCGCGACGACGACGCGCTTGTCGTCGCAGCGCGTCGACAGCTCGACCTTGCCGTCGGCGATCAGAAAGATGACGGGCTCGCCGGCGAAGCCCTCCGAGTAGATGATCTCGCCGGGCGCGGCCGTACGCGTCCACGATTGCTGACGATTCATGTTGGTTCCCCTGCAGCGCTGGTTGTTGCGGACTGCGCGTCGCATGTCACATGCATGCGATCGGCAGTCATCCCCGTGCCCGTTTAACGTCATCGGCGCCGGCATCCTTTAGCGAAATCCTGCGCGTTACCGACGAAAATCAACGTGAAACGTTTGCGGATTGCCGGCATCGTCAGCAGATTCTTCGATGCGTGCGCATTCGTGCGCGCCGGCCGCAAGCGGATCACCGCACGGCCATCGCGAACGCTGCGGTCGATCGTGAGCCCGGGGGTGTTGACGATGTCGATGTCGATGTCGATGTCGATGTCGATGTCGATGTCGATGTCGATGCCGAAGCCGAAGCCGAATCGCAGCGCGTATACCCGAATGCGCCGCCTACCCCGCTCGTCAGGAGATTCCCGTCGCGCCGGCCGTACCGACGCCCGCGTCCAAACGTTTCGGGATGCTGCATTTTTCGACCGCGGAGCAATTTCCATTCCGCGACATCCGCCCCTTTATTGCGCATATCATCCGATAATTACCTTTTATTTTCGTCTAAAATCGCGCTTCTTCTTACCTTAGGATGGATGCGAAGTTTTGATTAAACTGACGAAAACTATCTCGCGCACGGCCATTGCCGCATGCGTTGCCTATGCCGGGCTGATGCCCTTGTCCCAATCCGCCAACGCCCAGGTCGAACCGCTGAAGAATCCGGTCTACGGCGTCACGCTCGATGACCTGACGAAACTGGATGCGATCATCGCGTCGCTGCAGAACCTGCCGTACCGACCGACGGTGCGCGTCGTGTTCGATCCGGGCACGTCGGCCGCCGACTACTACGCACCGCTGCTGCGCCTGCACTCGGTCGCATACGTGATGGGCGAAGTCTACGATTCGTACTATTTCCCGACGGATATCGCGACGTACAAGGCGCGCACGCAGGAACTGGTGTCGCAGCTGAAGAACACGGTCGACGTATGGGAAATCGCCAACGAAATCAACGGCGAATGGCTGCGCAACGATCCGAGCGGCACGAACACCGTGGTCAATTCGGAAGAGCAGCAGATCGGCCAGATGGTCGCCGCGGCCAACACGATCGTCAAATCGAACGGCGGCAAGACCGCGATCACGCTGTACTACAACGACGACAGCAAGGGCACCAACTGCTGGGCGAAGCCGCAGGATTACTGGAAGACGTGGCCGACCGCGTTCCTGCCGGCGACGGTTCGCCAGCAGGCCGACTACGCGCTGTTCAGCTACTACCCGTACCAGGATTGCCCGGGGCTGAATCCGTCGTGGAAAAACGACTTCGCGGCGCTGGAAAGCATCTTCCCGAACGCGAAGGTCGGCTTCGGCGAAATCGGCGTGTCGGATATCTCGGCGCCGGCGTCGGTGCAGCAGAACCTGATCAAGACGTATTACCCGATGGTCAACAGCATGACCGATCCGCGCTTCATCGGCGGGTTCTTCTGGTGGACCTACGTCGAGCAGATGATCCCGTATTCGACGAGCTCCTACTTCCAGCTGCTGCGTCAAACGATCATCACGCTCAAATCGCCCAGCTGATCGGCCTCACCATCGAGTCGCCCAATCGTCAGCGCAGTCGCTCAGAACCACAATGTCGCGCGTACCACGAGACCACGTGCGCGTGCCGCTGACGTCAACCCGAACCGGTATTGCACCGTCACGTCGAGATAGCTCGCCGGCGCGCTATACCTGCCTTCGCGAAACCAGTACCTGAACTGGACCCCCGGCCCCGCACCGATTGCCGTCTTGTCCGGCTGACGGTTGTCGTGATCGCCCGCCACCGCGGCGTGCGGGTAGACGGTCAGCCGGTCGCTGATCATTGGCAAGCGCCACGTGTGCCCGTAACGCAACTCCGAATAGATGATGTAACGCCCGGCATTGATGAAGTACGCACCTTCTACATAGGCCTGCCAGCTGCGCCAGCTCGGTTCGGTGACCCGCAGGTCGGTGCCTGCCTCCGACGAGTAGCCGAGGCGCATCAGCCAGTCCGTCATCGACAGGCTGCCGATATGGAACAACCGCTCGGCGGTCACCACCACGTTCTGATCGGGTATCGGCTTGTAGCGCACGCCCACCGACCCCTGCACGGTCGGCATGCCGGTCACGTTGCCCGTGCCGTCATAGGCCGTGCCGTATCCGCGCACGAAGAACTGGAGAATGCGGCCGTTCCGATAGCCGATCTTCGGCGGCTGCCAGTATGCCTCGATACCCGGCTGCAGCACGCTGATCGTGCCTTGCGGGCCGAATGCGGCCGACTGGTATGGCGCGCTCAGCACGAAACCCCAGGTGCGCTCGAGTTGTTCGACTTCCCGCCGATAGCCGAACTTGCGCTGCGCGTCGAACGCATGTTCGTTTTCGTCGGCGTCGAGACTCTGCTCGAACATCTGGACGGACTGTTCGTTCAATCCGATCCGCTTGGCCGCATAACCGGCATCCGCGTAGTTCATCGCGTTGCCGGCGCCACCGGCGAAACCTTCCTGAAATGCGTCGAGCGCCTCGCGATCCTTGTGCTCGCGCAGGAGATCATAGGCGTGCTGCAAGGTCCGTTGCGCGGTATCGTCCACCGGCACCTCGGGCGGCTGATCGGCTTGCCGCGCCTGTGCCACGATCGACGCGGCCATGTTCCGCTCGGCATCGGTCGATGCGTCGCCGGCCGCCAGCTCGGCCACGCGCAGCGCGCTGTCGTGGTCGCCCGCCTGCAAGCTCATCTGCGCGATACGCAACCGAATCACGGCCGATTTTTCATCGGCCAGCGGCGCTAGTGCGACGCCGGCCTCGTGCGGACGCTTCGCCGCGAGCGCGCTGTCCGACCACGCGAGGCGCAAGTTGCGCTGCTGCTCCTTGCTCCAGTTTCCAGTCGCGACGGCCGCCGCGAAATCGCTGCACGCGACGTCGTAGCGCATCTGCCGCTGCGCCAGATAGCCATGCTGCGCCAGTACCGCCGCGCTTTTCGGAAAACGAACGCTCAGCGATTCCAGCAGCGCGTCCGCTTCGTCGACTTTCCCTTCGCGCCGGTACACATCCACGAGCAACAGCCCGAGTTGTTCGCTTCCCGGCTGAATCCTGAGGGCGCGCAACGCATACGCTTCCGCGCGGGGCAGGTCGCCTGCGTTGATCGCCTTGTAGGCGCCATCGGCGAGCCGATAGGCTTTGGGGTTGAGCTGCAGGGCGGCGGATGCCGGCGCCTGCCAGGCGAGCGACATGGCAACGGCCAGCGCGCTCAACCGTGCGCAGCGCTTGAGGCCGGCCGCGATCCGACGTGTCGAGCGCTTCATGCCTGTTCTCCCGACGGCTTTTTCACCGGCACAGCCTGCTGCGTCGCGTCGTCGCCATCGCGCAGCCGCGCGATTTCGACGAAGCGCGAATGCCGGCCGAGTTCGGCGGCGATCTCCGCATCACAGGCAATGAAATAGGCGACGTTCGTTCGGGCGCCGCGCCGCACGACGTCCTGTTCGTCCTGCGTGAGCGGCCGCCCGACCGCGACGTTCAGCGTCCCGTCGGCGGCGGTCGAAAACGGAACGGCACGATACGCGTACTGCAGCTCGAATGCCAGCGAGTCCGCGAAGTGGCCCACCGCGACGTTGCCCAGGCTCACCCGCGGCAGATCCGCCTGCTCGGCGATCGCATCCGCCAGCGATTCGGTGGACAACGCACTGCCTTCGAGCAACAGTTCACCCAGCCGCTTGCCGCATGTCAGTTGCCGCTCGAGGCCGTCCTCCAGTTGCGCCAGGGAAACCACGCCCCAGCCGACCAGGATCTCGCCGATCTTGCGGCGCGCCTTCCCGAGTTCCTCGTTGGACAGGTATGTGTGACTGGTCTTGTCCCATGCGATCGGCCTGCCGCTCACCAGGTGGCCGACATAGATGCGCCACGCGCGACTCACCGCGCAGAAATTGATCAGGTTGTTGACGAACATCCTCGGGATCGAGAGCAGCCCCTGAAGCAGGCCGTTCAGCTTGCTGACGAAGTAGAAGCGCTGTCCGGCACGGGCGAACAGCATGAGGGTGTTGACCCACAGCAGCGGCGTGACCCAGGCACCGGCCGTCACCAGTTGAGCGCTGGCGGGAATGACGTGACCGGCCTTCTGAAGCGCGGAAAGCAACACGAAGTTGAGCAGCACGCCATAGGCAATCACCGAAAACAGCGACGTCACGATGCCCTTGCGATCGTGGAAGAACATGTAGCGGGTGAGGAAGTCGCCCTTCCAGCCGAGTTGCTCCCAGCCTTGAAACGCGATGCCGAGAATCCAGCGCGCGCGCTGCCGGTAGGCGGTGCGGAATGTCTTGGGAAAGTATTCGCGCGTGGCCAGCAGGTTTCGACCGGCGGCACCGTCCTTCGCGCGCTTGCCGCCGGCATCGCGCACGATGTCCGAAAGCGGCGTGCGGGCAAAGGTTTCCTTCATGCCGAGGTCTCTCAACCGGAAGCTGAAGTCATAGTCCTCGGTCAGCGAACGCGTGTTGAACGGGCCGCCGTCGCGCGCCTTCATCGCGGCTTCGATCGCACGCCGGCTGTAGCACGACGCAACACCCGCGCCCGGCACGACTCCGGTCAAGCGTGCGCGCACCGGCACGTCCTTCTGATGCGTTTCGCTGAAATCGTCGAGATAGCAGCCGGCGACGAACTCGTTCCATTTCCGGGGCAACGACAGCACCGGAAGCTGGACCAGATCGCTCTCCGCCACCGCATGGTTGAGGTACTTGAGTTCGACCGGATGAATGACATCTTCGCAGTCGTGCATGACGACGCCCGCGAACTGAATATGATGGACAGCTTCGTAACGCAGGATCGCCTCGAGAATCCAGTTGAGGCAGTCCGCCTTGCAGGTCGGCCCGTCGTTCATGACCGTGGCACGCGTCACCCTGCCCGGATACCGGCGGACCATCCGTTCGACTTCCGCCGTGGTTTCGGCGTCGTTGTGATAGGTGCCGACGAAGATGACATACCGCTCGTACTCGATGGTCGCCAGCGTGTTTTCGATCATCTTGGCGATCACGTCGTACTCTTTCCATGCCGGCACCATGAGTGCCAGATGACGCTCTTCCAGCGCGCGCAGCATGCCGATGTCGACGGTCTGCGATTTCTCGCGACGCAGGATGCGCCCGATTTCGAATGACCAGTAACAGCCATCCAGCGTCAGGTCATCCAGCGTGCTGACCAGGATGACGAGGGCGGTCACAATGGCGACAAGGTTGAGTGCATATAAATACGCACTCCATATCATATTATCCATTACCTTTCCGCGATTTTCGTCCGTCTGTATTTCTTCCTTCGTACGAACGGAAGACGAAACCGCCCCGTCCCCGTCGACCCCGTCACGTCCACTCCTGCGGCTAACGCCACATCCGTTCTCGTCGTTCTCAAAAGACTCGAGGCTGCCTGGAGCGCTATTGATACGACCACGCAACATCACCAAAAATGCAACGTGTTCAGTAGATGACTTTTGACAGCCGGTTTCCCCGCTTGCTTGCGTTCGTCCCTGCGTGCGCCGGCGCTTGCAGCGGCCCCCGATCCAGCGCTACGCAGTGCGCCCCATACACCGTCTCTTTTCGATAACAGCGCTTCAAGCAAGTCGTGCGCCATCGTCCACCACCCTTGCGCCTTCCGGGTACCGGGCGTGTGCCGCGCACGATCGGCGAATCGAAACCAAGCCAAATGTTTCAGTGCTGAAACATGCGAACCGGCGTTCCGAATATGAGACGTTTGGCAGGTTCTCTACCCGCGCCCCCGATCATCGCGACTGGAGCGCGTCACGCGATTCCGTCGATCCTGGACGGACGGATCGACGATGAAACCGAAAATCCGGTGCTCCGGTCGCCGTTGGATGGATGCGCCGCCGGCTCGGTTGCCGCGTTGCCGTGGGCGAAACGAAGCACGCAACCGGTTTCACCTGAATCGCTCAAACAGACGTTACGCGTTCGTCGGACCCAATTTCCGAAACCAGTCGCGTTGCATGCGTGAAACGTTTATCGAGACAATTTCGGACCGTCTCGATGCGCCGATTTTGGCGTCCCGGCCCGGTGTCCATTTGCGGCGGATGGTACAGAACTAGCTTGAAAGCCAACTGTCCGGTTTCGTTTCATTAACCGGGGTATTAAACGAAAAAAAATAACGACATAACACCCGATTCTAAATCGGCAATGGGGCGTGCTCGTTTCGTTAACGAGAATCCAATTTGCATATCAAAGGATGAAAATCATGCCCTTGCATCGCAATCGATTTTTTCGAATCGGGTTGAGCACCGTTGGGCTACTCCTTGCATTGAGTCCCGCGCTCGTCATCACCAGCGCGGTTCAGCATGCGAGTGCGCAGCAGACGAACCAGTCGTCCGGCGGCAAGATCAAGCCGCCGCCATTGCCAAACGGTTCTGCCCAAGTCAACGTGAAACCCGGCATGTCCGATGAGGATTGGGAAAAGGCGTACAAGGAGACCGGACGCCCCAAGTTCGACCTGAAGTCCGTCAAGAAAGCCAATGGCAACGTGGAACGTGACTAGGGAGAAACGGCCATGAAAAAGATCTTGATCGTCATCGCCCTGCTTGCCGGACTCGCGCAAATGACCTTGCCGGGCACGGCGCACGCGCAGGCCACCACTGCACATACGCTCGTGCTGTACGACAACCCGCCCAACGTCCCGTATTCGAAGCTCGGCCTGATGTACAGCATCATGCTGAGGAACCTGCTCGGCCACTTCAATACGACGGTCGACATGGTGCCGATACAGAACTACACACCCGGGATGATCGGGAGCCACGACGCCACGTTCTATGTCGGCGATTACTACGACAATCCGATTCCGGCCGCTTTCATGAGCGACGTCATGACCGCCACGAAGACCGTGGTCTGGTTCAAGTACAACCTGTGGCAACTCGCCTGGAACACCGCCTACACGTTCAACCAGACCTACGGGTTCAGTTTCCTCGGCCTGGCCGGAATGAACGCGACGCCGTCGTCGAGCAATCCGAATCCCGGCTTCTACGATACGGTCACGTACAAGAACTTGTCGTTGGTCAAGTACTACACGTATGACGCATCGACCGGCACCGTCAACGCGGACCCGGATGTCGGCCTGACCCAGGTGCTCGACACCACGAAGGCGCAGGTGCTCGTCACCATCAAGAACAGCCAGAGCGGCGCGACCACGCCTTATATCGTTCGCTCCGGCAAGCTCTGGTACTTCGCGGACATGCCGTTCTCGTACATCGGGCCGACGGACCGCTACCTGGTGATCTGCGACATCCTGCACGACATCCTGCAGACCAATGCACCGGTGAATCATCGTGCGCTCGTCCGCCTCGAGGATCTTGACCCATTCACGACGACGAGTTCGATGAAACAGCTGTCGGATTATCTGTACTCGAAGAAGATCAAGTTCACGATGGCGACCATTCCGCTGTACACCGATCCGAACGGGTATTACAACGGCGGCGTGCCGCAGACGATTCACCTCGCGCAGGCGACGGGCCTCAAGAGCGGGTTGAACTACGCGCTCCTGCACGGCGGCTCGATCGTGATGCACGGCTACACCCACCAGTACAATTCGACACCGAATCTTCTGAACGCGGTCAGCGGCAGCGACTACGAGTTCTGGTATGCGGTGCAGAATCGTCCGGTCGACGAGGACTCCGTGCAATGGGCGAAAGGCAGAATGGCCGACGGATTGCTCGAGTTCACGCTCAATGGCTACAAGGTGGTCGGTTGGGCCGCGCCGCAGTACCAGGTGTCGCCGAAGGCAGCGACGGCCACCGCGCAGACGTTCCCGACCACATTCCAGCGGGCCGTCTACTACACCGCGACCAATCCGCAAATCGGGACCGGCGCGCCCAACCAGGACTTTTCGGCCGGGCAGTTTTTCCCGTACATCATCAACTCCGATTACTACGGTCAGCGAATCATTCCGGAGAACCTTGGCAGCCTTCAGTACAACATCTGCAATATCGACCCGTTCTCGTGCATCACGTACACGTGGCAGCAACTCGTCACCAACGCGCGATACGGTCTGGCGGTGCGAGACGGCTTTGCATCGTTCTTCTTCCATCCGTTCTGGCTCGAACCCGAGCTGGGCTTGCCGGCGTTCCAGGACTTCCAGAGTCTCATAACCGGCATCACGAATCTCGGCTACACATGGGCGGACGGCACGACGGCCAAGTGACGCGAGCCGGTGGAAGCCTCGTGCGACCCGCAGCAGCAAGGCGGGTCGCACGTTTGCATGTGATCGGCTACGATGTCGCGCAGGAATGCTTCCGGGGAGGCCGCGATGCTCACGTACGCCATCCCGGCCTTGCGCGGGATTCGACTGCGTCTGGGCCGGTTCCGACACGCAGGCCGGCGACGCCGGCACGCGCACGCGCCGGGTTCGTCCCGCGCGGCGATGCTCGCGGCCGTCGGTGCATCGCTCGCCGTGGCCGCGTGCAGCTGGACGGCGCATGACGTGCATGCCGACGGAATCGTCTGGCAGGTGGACAACGCGACGACGAATCCCGTCGGAAACTGGCAGATGCTCGGCGTACATGATCTGTTGATCCAGTGGAGCGTCGTCGACGATACCGCGTACGTGCCCGACGCCGGCATCCGTCCCGCGGCACACCTTCCCGACTGGGGGCGCATCGGCCGCGAACCCTGGGCCAGAAACGTCATCCTGGGCCTCGCCGGTTACCAGGATGAAAAGCGAGCACGCACCCATCTGTCGACACTCTCGGACCAGTCCCTGGCGGTAGCGCGCACGCACGTTCCGCTGAATGTCACCGGCTACTACTTCCCGGTCGAAATCGACCCGACCTGGCAGGACGCGCCAAAGCTGGCCGATATCCTGAAGCGACTGCCGCGCCCGCTGTGGGTGAGCGTCTACGACCAGACCAATATCGGCGGGAAGGCGCTGGCGGACTGGCTCGTGTCGTGGCTGCCGTCGGACGTCGGGGTGTTCTTCCAGGACGGCTGCGGCGTGTATGCGCGCGAACCCTACGTCGCGCGCGCCTATGTCGACGAGCTGACCTCGCGCCTCGGAAAGCAACGTGTGCGGGTAATCGCGGAGGCCTTCCGGCCCGCCGAGCACGGGGGATTCCGGTCGGCCAGCGCCGACGAATTGAGCAGGCAGCTGACAACCTACCGGGGCTATCAAGTCTATCTGTTCGATGGCCCGCACTATGTGTCGGACAACCTCACACGCGAACTCCTCACGCGTCCGGCCAAGCCACCCGCGGCCGAGCCGGCCAAAACGAGTCCCTGATCCTGCTGCGCCGTGCTGCAATGCGGGGAGCGAGCCTCAGAGTGCCCGGCAACAGGTAAGCAACGCCCCGCCGAAACGGCGGGGCGCGATGCCCGACAGATGCTGCGCGGGCAATGCACGAGCAGGACGCGCGCGGCCGCATCGACGATTCGTTTCGATGCACGTGCCGGTCATCCGGTTGAACGCGCGAAGGTGCGTTGCAGGTCAGAACTCCATGTCGAGTTCGTCGATGTCTTCGTGCTCCGCCTTCGCGGCATCGATCCACTCCGCCACGAACGGATGCGCGAGCATGCGCATGCAGTACTCGGCGATATCGGGTTCGAGTTTCACGTCGTACGTCAGGAATCGCGTGACGACCGGCGCGTACATCGCATCGGCGATGCCGATCTGCTCGCCGAACAGCCAGGGGCCGCCATACGCGGCCAGACACGCGCGCCAGATCGTCACGATGCGCTCGATGTCGTGCTGCGCACGCGACCAGATCCGGAAGCCGGGAAAATGCGCACGCAGGTTCATCGGCAGCGCGGAGCGCAGCGCACTGAAACCGGAATGCATCTCGCCGCAGATCGACCGGCAATGCGCGCGCGCATGCCGGTCGTCGGGCAGCAGCCGCGCCTGCGGCCGGATTTCGTTCAGGTATTCGGCGATCGCGAGCGTGTCCCATACCGTGCTGCCGTCGTGCGTCAGGCACGGCACGAGAATCGACGGCGACAGCAGCAGCAGTTCCGCGCGCGATGCCGCATCGATCGGCACGCTGATCGTCTCGAACGCGAGGCCGCTCAGCTTCGCGAGCAGCCAGCCGCGCATCGACCACGACGAGTAATTGCGGCTGCTGATGGTCAACGTCGTCTGTCCGGTAACGTCCATGTCGCTCCCCTGCTGATTGCCGTTCGTACCCCTGCACCGAAAGCACGCACCGCGCCGTGCGAAGCGCACCACGCCTGTGCGAAGCATTCGCCGAAGTGGCGCAGCGCGCTGCCCGGGGCAGCGACACATCGAGTACGCCGAGCCTCGTTGGCAACGGCGGCGCATCGCATTCGGTCGTCGGGCCCCACGCGCCGCATGCATCGCCGCATGAGGCGCCGCGCGCGTCGCCACGCGTATCGCCGCATTCGCAAACCCCGTGCAACGCGCGTGCCAGCCGCACGCTGGCATACGGCTTGCCTCGCTCGACGTAACGCGACGCAACGAACGACGGCCATGAACCTGCTTGCCTATCCCTTCTACCAATGGTCTGCCGAATGCCTGCGTCCGGCGCGCGCATGGGCGGCCGCCACGCGCGCGACGATGTCGCTGTGGCCGCCCGCCGCGTCGACCCCGACGGGCCGCATGGTCGACGCGCTGTGCGAACTGCTCGAATGCTGCGCGTTCTCGCACCGGCGTCCGGCGTTCGGCATCGCGTCGACCGTCGTCGACGGCGAAGTGGTGCCGATCGTCGAGGAAGCCGCGGCGGCCACGCCGTTCGGCACGCTGCTGCATTTCCGCAAGGCGCGGCCGGTGGCGCGCCAGCCTCGCGTGCTGATCGTCGCGCCGATGTCCGGGCATTTCGCGACGCTGCTGCGCGGCACGGTCAGCACGATGCTGCCCGATCACGACGTGTACATCACCGACTGGCACAACCCGCGCGACATCCCGCTCGCGGCCGGGCGCTTCGGCTTCGACGAATACGTCGGGCACGTGATCGATTTCATTCGCCAGATCGGCCCGGATGCGCACGTGCTCGCGATCTGCCAGCCGACCGTCGCCGCACTCTCGGCGGTCGCGCTGATGGCCGCCGCCGGCGATCCCGCCCAACCCGCGAGCCTGACGTTGATGGCGGGGCCGATCGACTGCCGCGTGAATCCGACGAAGGTCAACGCGCTCGCCACGAGCCGGCCGATCGAATGGTTCGCGCGCAACCTGATCAGCGTGGTGCCGGCCGGCTTCGTCGGGGCGCAGCGCTGCGTGTATCCGGGCTTCGTGCAGGTCGGCGCGTTCATGTCGATGAATCCCGACCGCCATGCGGCGTCGTTTGCCGACCTGTACTACGAACGCGCGAAAGGCGACCCCGCGAAGGCCGACACGCTGCGCCACTTCTACGACGAATACTTCGCGACGGCCGACCTCACCGCGGAGTTCTACCTGGAGACGGTCGAGAAAGTGTTCCAGCAATACGCGCTCGCGCGCGGCGAGCTGACGGTCGGCGACCGGCTGGTGGAACCGGCCGCGATCCATCGCACCGCGCTGTTGACGATCGAGGGGGAGAAGGACGACATCTGCGCCGTGGGCCAGACGGTAGCCGCGCAGGAGCTGTGTTCGGGTTTGCCGCCGTACCTGAAAACGCACCACGTGCAGACGGGCGCGGGCCATTACGGCGTGTTCAACGGCGGCCGCTGGGAAACGCAGATCTATCCGATCGTGCGCGCGACGATCCACGACAACGAGCCGTACGATCGCACCGCCGCTACGGACGGCAGCGCGAGCGGCGCGCACTACGTGACGCTGCGGGCGTTGCTCGACGCGCGCGCGGCCGGTCGCGACGCGACGGCGGCCGCGGCGCCATCCGATCACGTGCACTGAGCCCGCGCGGGATGGCAACGCTCGGTGCGGCACACCGGCGTTGCGCTCGAACCGCCCCGCCCTCACGGCGGGGCGCGGTGCCGGGCAGTGCGCGAGCGGCAACGCTCGCGCGTTCCGCCGGTGTTACGAACAGGCCTTGCCGTGCGACGCGTGGTAGCCCTTCGCCTTCGCATCGGCTTCCGACATGTAGCTGCCGTGCTTCGTCTTGCCGTAGTACTTGTCGGTCGAGCAATGGTAGACCTTCGTGCTGTCGTTGGCCCACACCTTGCCCGCGCCGCCGCCGGGTGCCGCCGCGGCGGTCGTCGCGGGCGCGCTCTTCGCCGGGGCGGCGCCGGATGCGGCGGAAGCGACAGCCGCGCTCGCGGGGGCCGCGGCCGGTGCGCTCGCCGCGGCTGCCGACGCTGCGCCATACCACGTCTTCACGCCCTTGTGGCCGGCGCACGCGCCCTTCTTCGACGCGCCCGAGTAGAACGAGCCGTCCTTGCACAGCCCGGTCGTACCGGCCGGCGCGCTGGCCGGAACCTGTGCGAACGCACCGATCGACACACCCATGCCCGCGACGAGCGCGGCGATCAACATCGTCTTTTTCATAATCCTCTCCTGATTTGCCTGAACGGGAAAAGCGTCCCGACGCTTTGCCGGGAATAACGCGTCGCGGGTCAACGGACCCAGCGGCACACGCGGTGATGGTGGTGATCGAAATGGCACACGCGGTGCGAATGGGCTTCGGCCAGCGCCGGCACGAGGGTGGCACAGGCGACGGCCGTCACGGTCAGGATCTTCGCGATGCGGGTCATGGACATTCTCCTGGGTAGGCCAGCCGGTGGTCCGGCTGTTACGTCCTTAACGCCGGTCGCCGACGCGCCGTGCACCGCACCTGCATCGAATTGACGATCTTTGACACGGTGTAACGAAACATCACGCGAAGCTGACAAATTGCTGCCTGTCTTTTCGATTTCCTTACGCGGCAAATGCTTCGGATATCGAATGACCCGGTCAGAACCCGAAGCCCGGACAGGATCCATAAAAAAACCGCCCGAAGGCGGTCTTTCTTGGTCACGCGGATGCCTCGCATCCGATGCGACGGACGGCTACGCGCCCGCGTCGCCCCACGGCGTCGGCGCCGGCACCGCGCATGGCCCTTCGACGTCGATCGACTTGAAATCGGCCGGCCCGACGATCTCCAGGTACTCCATGTCGGGCGAGTAGTCGAACAGGTAGTGCACGATTCCCGGCGCCTGGTGCACGCAGTCGCCGGCGCTCACCAGCGTCTCGCGCTCGCCGTACATGAAGCGCGCCCAGCCCTTCAGCATCATCACGATGTGGAACTCGGCCTCGTGACGGTGCCAGCCGGTGCCCGCCGCCGGTGCATGATTCGCCCTGACGAGTTGCGCGACGACCTTGCCGTTCGTCGCGGCCGCGATGCCGAGATCGCGATACAGGAAGAAGTCGCGCAGGCCTTCGCCTTGATATGCGGTGTCCTGCGGCTTCACGTGGGAAAACGCGGTAGGGGTCGGCGTGCTCATCGCGGCGCTCCTCGATCGAAAGAGTCGTCCGAAACAAGCATTTAGCGTTCCAGGCTGCGGCGGCCCCCGCTTATTTGAGCCGCCCCGACAGGAACTGCCCGAGCCGCTCGCTCTTCGGGTTCACGAGAATCTCCCGCGGATCGCCCTCTTCCTCGATCTTCCCCTGATGCAGGAAGATCACGTGGTTCGACACGTTGCGCGCGAAACCCATCTCGTGCGTGACGACGACCATCGTGCGGCCTTCCTCGGCGAGCTTCTGCATCACCTTCAGCACTTCGCCGACGAGTTCCGGATCGAGCGCCGACGTCGGCTCGTCGAACAGCATCACTTCGGGCTCCATCGCGAGCGCACGCGCGATCGCGACACGCTGCTGCTGGCCGCCCGACAGGTGCGACGGATACATGCCTTCGACGCGCGGCGCGAGCCCGACCTTCTCCAGATACTTGCGTGCCCGCGCAACGGCCTCTTCCTTGCCGATCCCCAGCACGGCCATCGGTGCCTCGATCACGTTCTCGAGCACCGTCATGTGCGACCACAGGTTGAAGTGCTGGAACACCATCGACAGCTTCGTGCGCATCCGCTGCAGCTGCTTCTGGTCGGCCACGCGCAGCGCGCCGTTACGGTCGCGCGCGGTCTGGATCGGCTCGCTGCCGATCGTGATCTGCCCCGAGCATGGCTGCTCGAGGAAGTTGATGCAGCGCAGGAACGTGCTCTTGCCGGAGCCGCTCGAGCCGATGATGCTGATCACGTCGCCGGCCTTCGCCTTCATCGATACGCCCTTCAACACCTCGTTGTCGCCGAACTTCTTGTGCAGGTTGTCAACGGTGAGCTTGTAC
This sequence comes from Burkholderia sp. BCC1998, assembly GCF_905339875.1. Taxonomy (NCBI): domain Bacteria; kingdom Pseudomonadati; phylum Pseudomonadota; class Betaproteobacteria; order Burkholderiales; family Burkholderiaceae; genus Burkholderia; species Burkholderia sp. BCC1998. Next base: position 115,403 of record NZ_CAJPHE010000018.1, on the reverse strand, counting down.
ATGCTTGGTCCTTCCTTGCGAATGCATTAGTGGCTGCGCGGCGAGAGGTACGCGAGCCAGCGCGTCTCGAGCTTGCGGAACGCCCAGATGAGCGTGAACACGACGATGGCGTACAGCACGGCGGCGATGCCGTAGGCCTGGAACGACATGTACGTCGCGGAGTTGACGTCGCGCGTGACCTTCAGGATGTCGGGCACGGTCGCGGTGAACGCGAGGGTCGTCGCGTGCAGCATCAGGATCACTTCGTTGCTGTAGCTCGGCAGCGAGCGGCGCAGCGCGGACGGCAGGATGATGCGCGTATAGAGCTTGAAGCGTGACATCCCGTAGGCCATCCCGGCCTCGATCTCGCCGGCCGACGTGGCCTTGATCGCACCCGCGAAGATCTCGGTCGCATACGCGCATTCGTTCAGCACGAACGCGAGCAGCGTGCAGTTCATCGCGTTGCGGAAGAACGTGTCGAGCAGCACGTGGTTGTGCACGACCTGCAGGCTGTAGATGCCGGTGTAGCACATCAGCAGCTGTACGTAGAGCGGCGTGCCGCGGAACACGTACGTATAGAGCCACACGGGGCCCGAGATCCAGCGGTTCGACGACGCGCGCGCGATCGCGAGCGGCACGGCGAGCGCGAAGCCGAACGCGATCGACACGACCAGCAGCCACAGCGTGATCGCGAGGCCGCTGAAGCGGTAACCGTCGGTATAGAGATAGCTTTGCCAGTACTGGCTGACGAGTTCGATCACAGTGCAAGCCTCCGGACGCCGACGGAATAACGCTTCTCCAGGTGGTGCAGCACGACGTTCGACATCGTCGTGATCGCGAGGTAGATCGCGCCGGCCGCGAGCGTGAAGAAGAAGAAATCGAGCGTGCTCTTGCCGGCGTCCTGCGACGCCTTCACGACATCGGCGAGGCCGATGATCGACACCAGCGCGGTGGCCTTCACGAGCACCTGCCAGTTGTTGCCGATGCCCGGCAGCGCGAAGCGCATCATCTGCGGGAACAGGATGCGGTGGAACACGCGCCAGCCGCTCATCCCGTATGCGAAGCCCGCTTCGAGCTGGCCGCGCGGCACCGCGAGGAATGCGCCGCGGAACGTCTCGGTGAAGTACGCGCCGTAGATGAAGCCGAGCGTCACGACGCCGGCCACGAACGGGTCGATGTCGATCTGGTCCCAGCCGAGCAGGTCGGTCGCGTCGTTCAGCAGGATCTGGATCCCGTAGAACAGCAGCAGCATCAGCACGAGATCGGGTACCGCGCGGATCAGCGTCGTGTAGAACGTGCCGACCGACTTGAGCACGCGGTTGGTCGAGAGTTTCGCTGCCGCGCCCGCGAGGCCCAGTATCAGCGACGCGGCAAGCGACAGCACCGCGAGCTTCACGGTCTCGACCGTGCCGGCCCACAACAGCGGGCCAAATCCTTGGAAGATCATATAAGGGATCCAGAACGATGTGGCTGGATTGTCAATAGCCATTAACCGCGCATCAAACGAGTTCTGCGCACTACCTGATGCCGTCTGCTCATCAAGCCAGAGGCATCACGCGAAGCGGGCGGCGCGCGCCACGGCCGGTGCGCGCCGCGAAGGCGTCAGCCGCCGTACACGTCGAATGCGAAGTACTTCTTCTCGAGCTTCTTGTAGGTGCCGTCCTTGATCATGTCGGCGATCGCATGGTCGATCTTCGCCTTCAGGTCGGCGTCGTCCTTGCGCAGGCCGATGCCGGCGCCGTTGCCGAGCGTCTTCGGATCGTCGATGTCCTTGCCGGCGAATTCGAAGCTCGCGCCGCGCGGTGTCTTCAGGAAGCCGATATCGGCCTGCACCGCGTCCTGCAGCGCGGCGTCGAGGCGGCCGGACATCAGGTCCTGGTACACGCCGTCCTGGTTCTGGTAAGGCACGACCTGCACGCCCTTCGGCGCCCAGTAGGCCTTCGCGTAGGTTTCCTGGATCGTGCCCTGCTCGACGCCGACCGACTTGCCCTTCAGCGATTCGGCCGTCGGCTGCAGGTTCGCGCCCTTCTTCGCGACGAGGCGCGTCGGCGTGTTGAACAGCTTGTCGGAGAACGCGATCTGCTCGGCACGCGCCGGCGTCATCGACATCGACGACAGCACGCCGTCGAACTTCTTCGCCTTCAGCGCCGGGATCATCCCGTCGAAGTCGTTCTCGATCCACACGCACTTCGCCTTCAGGCGCGCGCAGATCTCGTTGCCGAGATCGACGTCGAAGCCGACGACCTTGCCGCTTGCATCCTTCGATTCGAACGGCGGATAGCTGGCGTCGACGCCGAACCGGATCGTCGACCAATCCTTGGCGTGGGCACCGACCGCGAGGCAGGCAAGGGCAATACTGAGCGCGAGTTTCTTCATGGCGTTCCTGTCATAGGCGAACTGGGCACGGGTCCCGTCGGGCGTCGCCGCCGCGAACCCTTCCAACCGGGAGGTCATCCGTCAGACGACTCTCCAAGTTGTACATACAACTTTGCCTTTTTCAGGTCACTGCCAGCAATCCGTGTTTATCTCTAATTGTCGGCGGATTGTTTACATGAGCGAATTTTCCTTATATTTCAATTCGCTACACCTTACATGAAGCTGAACCCCTGGTTTCGGTGCGGATCCGGCCCATCGTCGCCGCCCATGCATTTGTCTATACTTTTCGTTTGCCGGGCTCGCCGGCGCGGCGGCCGCGGCCCGTACGGCCTCGCGGGCCCTTGGCCGGCGCGCCGGACGCGGGCCGGAATAACCCGAATCCCGGGCCCACAGTCGGGCCCGCGCGGCGTCGAACCCGGTACACTCCGCCCGGACACCGCACGAAGGCCCGCGCGCGACGGCACGCGGCCGCCGTCTCTCGAACAGCAATGCAATGACCACACCGATCTATCAGGAAATCAAGGACTTCATCCTCGCGCGCATTCATGCGGGCGAGTGGGCGGAAGGCGACCAGGTGCCGTCGGAAAACGAGCTCGCGCGCGAATTCAACGTCGCGCGAATGACGGTCAACCGCGCGCTGCGCGAACTGACGGCCGAGCAGGTGCTCACGCGCACGCGCGGCTCGGGCACGTATGTCGCGTCGCCGAAATACGAATCGACGCTGGTGGCGATCCGCAGCATCTCGGACGAAGTCGCCGCGCGCGGCCATGGGTATCGCGCGCAGGTGCTGGAGGTCGGCGCGGCCATCGCCGACGCGAAGCTTGCCGACGAGCTGCGGCTCGACGCCGGCAGCCCGATCTTCCATTCACGCGTGCTGCACTTCGAGAACGACACGCCGGTGCAGCTCGAGGAACGCTGGGTCAATCCGTCCTGCGCGCCCGAATACGCACTGCAGGACTTCACGACGACGACGCCGAACCAGTACCTCACGCGCGTCGCGCCGCTGCAGCGGGTCGAATACCGGATCGAGGCCGCGATGCCCGATGCGCAAACGCGCCGCCACCTGACGATGGACGAGCGCGAACCCTGCCTGCTGCTGCATCGGCGCACGTGGTCGCAGGGGATGGTCGCGTCGGTAGCCAACCTGTGGCACCCGGGCAGCCGCTACCGGTTCACCGGGCATTTCTGAAGCGGCGCCGGCGCGTTCACCGCATGCCGGGCCGCCCCCAGCGCTCGATCGCGCCGACCGCCCGCCGCACCCCGTCCTCCCGTGCGATCCGCGCACCGAGTCCGGCGGCGCGCGCCTGCGTGTCGGCACGCGCCGCGAACGCGATCGCGCGTGCGAGCGCGGCGGCGTCCACGCGCCGGCCCGCCACCGGCGCATCGGCCACACCGAGCCGTTGCAGCCGGTTCGCCCAGAAGAACTGATCGCCCGCGAACGGCACGACGACCGACGGAATGCCCGCCCGCGCGGCCGAATGCGTGGTACCCGATCCGCCGTGGTGGATCGCCATCGATACATGCGGAAACAACCGGTCGTGCGGCGTCTCGCCGATCACGCACACGTGCGCCGGCAGCATCGACGCATCGATGCCGCTCCAGCCCGGATGGAACAGCGCGCGCCGGCCGTCGAGCGCCTGCAGCAGCGCGCCGACCATCGCGGCGCGATCGAACCCGGCCATGCTGCCGAAGCCGATGTACACGGGCGGATCGCCCGCGCCGAGAAAGGTCGCCAGCGCGGGCGGCGGCGTCCACGCCGGCGCGTCGGCGTGCCACTGACCGCAGGCCTGCACGTGTGACGGCCAGTCGGCCGGATCGGACAGCAGCACGGGCGACACGCCGTACAGCATCGGATGATCGGTCCAGACGTGCCGGCGCGCCGGCAGGCCGCACACGCTGGCGCGCGCTGCATTGGTCGCGTTCCTGAACGCGTGCCACAGCAGCGCGTTCACGAGCCGGTGGCTCGCGCGATTCAGCCAGCGCGGCACCTTGCCGGGCGGCAGGAACGGCGACGCGAATGCCGCGGTCGGCGTGATCGGAATCATCCCCGTGCCGATCGCCGGCACGCCGCGATACTCGGCGACCGACAGCCCGACGAACGACGCCAGCCCCGACACCAGGATCGCATCGCAACCGGCCGACGCGGCCGCGACTTCGCGCATCCATGCCGCCGTGTTCGCATTCGCGATCGCCGCGAGCGCCTTCGACGTGTCGTTGAAGCCGCCGCGCCCGCGCACCGCGTCCGACAACGCGCCATCCGGCGCGATCGCCGCGCGGATATCGCCGGACAACGGCGCGCACGGCACCCCGAGCGCGGCGGCCGAACCGAGCGTCGCGGCGTCGGCCAGCAACCGGACCTCGTGGCCCGCATCCAGCAGCGCACGGCCGAGCGCCGCGAGCGGACGCGTGTCGCCTTCGGTGCCGTAAGTGACGATGACGAGCTTCATGCGTGGACTCCCCCTGCACGATGCAGGCGAGTGGATTCGTAAAAATGCACGTCGTATACTAATGCAATTCGTGCACTTTCATTCGACACCGAACCATGCCGACGACGACCGACGATCCGGGCCGCCGCGCACGCAAGCGCATCCAGATGCTCGCGCATCTCGCCGACACCGGCGCCCGCCTGTTCGACGTGCATGGCTACGATGCCGTGACGATGGAGCAGATCGCCGCGCAGGCCGATGTCGCGAAACGAACGCTGTACAACCACTTTCCGACGAAGGAAGCCGTGCTCGCGCACTGGCTCGAAGGCGAACTCGCGCGCGACCTCGCGCACCTGCAGCGCGACGTCGCACGACGGAAGACCTTCGCGTCGCGGATCGCCTGCGTGCTCGACGCGTCGGCCGCGTGGTGCGAGCAGCACCCGGTGTACCTGCTCGCGTACCTGCGGCATCGGTTCCTGAGCATCGGCGTGACGGAAGCGGAAAGCGGGAAGGACGACGGCAGCGACATCGCGCTCGTGTGGCAGCAGCTGATCGCGGCCGGACAGCAGGCGGGCGAACTGGACCCGGCGCTGGCGGCCGACCAGCTCGCCACGTGGTTCCATCATCTGTATCTCGCGGCGATGCTGCGCTGGCTGACCGTGCCGGGGTTATCGCTGAAGCGGGAATTCCGGTCGGTCGCGAAGCTGTTCGTCGAAGGCGCGCAAGCGAAAGGCTGAGCGGCCGCCGAGGCGACGCTCGGGCAGGAAGGTGCGTGCGCATCGAACGTGCACGGCGCGCCGACGCAATTCACGCGCACGCCGGGCGCGCCGCGCGCTGGGCTCCTAGCAGGAACACCATCCGGAATCGCTGCTGCCCGGCAACGCGGGCGACACGCAACCGGCCGACGCGTCGCGCTCCGCGAGCGAAGACCGCTGCACGCGTCGCGCGATGCGCCGGGATTTTTACAACGCATGCACGCACGGGATGCCAAATCTTCCGCGCAGCAGTATGCTGATGTCGTACGGCCCCGCACGATGCCTCGGGCAATCCCTTAGTCCGCACGTCGTCGCGCCGCCGTCGCGACCGCAATCATGCGTTTGCAAGGAGGGCTTCGTGATGGCTACCATGCATCAGCACTTCCACCTCGAACTACGGCACGCCACGGCGCCGACGTATTTCATCAGCTACCTGTTTCCCGCCTTGCTGTTCGTCTACGAACTGCTGCGCGTCGGCCAATGGATCCGCGATCACGGGATGCAATTCGCCGCGTTCAAGCAGATGGGTTACGAGTACCTGCTGATGCTGCTGTTCGTCGGGCTGCAGATCGTCGTCGAGGCGATCTTCCTGCTCGGCGCCGCGATGCGCCGCGACAATCGCGACTTCGAACACCGGTTGCCGAACGTGGTCCTCGGCATCGGCTGCTCGATCGCGATTCTCGCGCTCGATCTCGCGATCCAGCTGTCGTTCTGAGCGCCGGCGGGCTCGGCCCGCCGGTCGCATCGCGCGCCTGCGCCCGGCCGTTCAGGCGAGCGCGCCGCGCAGGAACGTCGCCACGGCCGCGAGTACGTCGCCGCTCCGCTCGCGATGCGGCATGTGTCCGCATCCGTCGAGCAGCAGGAACGACGACGGCCCGGCGACGCGCGCGGCGATCCGCTTCGGATGCACGTCCGACCCGTATTCGTCCTGCTCGCCGTGAATCGCGAGCGTCGCGCAGCGCACGCGCGGCAGCGCGTCGTCGAGACTCCAGTCGCGAAACGCCGGCGACAGCCACGTGCCGACCCACGCACGCAACACCCATTCGGCCTTGTCGCCGTGATAGCGCACGAGCCGCTCGAGCTGGCCGGGCGCGTCGAACTGCTGCCCCGCCTCGCGAATGCCGTCGAGCGTGCGATCCTCGACGAACGCCTGCGCGGCGACCGTCACCAGCGCGCGGCAACGCGCGGGATACGCGGCCGCGCATCCGACCGCCATGCCGCCGCCGACGCTGTGCCCGAACGCCACGAACGCATCGATGCCGAACCGCTCGAGCAGCGCGCGGAAGCCCTGATCGGCCTCGTCGCGCACGAACGTCGTGCCGAGCTGTCCCGGATGGCGGTCGGACCGACCGAAGCCCAGCCGGTCGTATGCAATCACGTCGCGTTGCGTGGCGCGCGCGAGTTGCGCGGGGAAGTCGCGCCAAAGTTCGACACAGCCGAGCGAATCGTGCAGCAGCACGATCGGCGCGGCCGGCATAGGCGCGGCCGGCATAGGCGCGGCCTGCACAGGCGCGGCCGGCCCGGTCGCGGCCGTCGCCTGCGCGGGCACACCGCGCCAGCGCTTCGCGAAGAGACGCCCTTGCGGCGTCTCGACCCAGGTCTCCTCGGTCTCGATTTCAGTCATGTGCATGTCATCGTCTGCATGAAGGCGGCCGCACGCGGGCGGACCGCAGAATGCCGACGATGGTGGCCCGCCGACGCGCGCGGCGTCAAGCAAGCCCCCACCGCCCGCGCGCTCATTCGGGCTGCGGCGGCAGATACTCCATCTGCGACTCGTCGTACAGCCGGTAGATCAGCGCCTGCATCGCGCGGATGTCCTCCGATTCGTCGAGCATCCGCATGCTCATGATGATCGGCGACACGAGTTTCGGATCGTCGAGCGGCTTGTAGCTGATGTCGTCGCGCTTCAGCCCGTACACGCTGTGCGGCACGACCGACACGCCCTCGCCCATCGCGACGAGCCCGAGCGCGATCTGCAGTTCGCGCGTCTCGTAGATCTTGCGCGGCTGCAGCGCGCGATCGTGGAATGCCGCGAGCACCTGGTCCGCATAGCTCGGCCGCGGCGCCTTCGGGAAGATGATCAGCGTGTCGTTCACGAGATCGTGCAGCGACAGCACGGGTTTCGCGCCGTCGAGCACGTGACCGACCGGCAGCGCGACGATCATCCGCTCCTCGCGCAGCACGACGCGCCGCACGCTCGGGTCCTCGTGACGGATGCGCCCGAAGCCCACGTCGATGCGCCCTTCCTTCAGCGCCTTGATCTGGTCCATCGTCGACATCTCGTGCAGGCTCAGCTCGACGGCCGGATACTCGCTGCGAAAGCGCCGGATGATCTTCGGCAGCATCCCGTACAGCGTCGAGCCGACGAAGCCGACCGACATGCTGCGCTCGATCTTGCCGACCCGCTTCGTCATCGATTCGAGCTCGGTCGTCTGCGCGAGCAGCTGCACCGCGTGCGAATAGAAGAACCGCCCCGCGTCGGTCAGCTTCAGCGGCCGCGCGTTGCGCTCGAACAGCGGCACGCCGAGCGCGTCCTCGAGCTGCTGGATCTGCCGGCTGAGCGGCGGCTGCGCGATGTGCAGGCGCTCGGCCGCGCGCGTGAAATTCCGCTCCTCGGCAACCGCGACGAAGTAGCGGAGGTGTCTCAACTCCATGTTCGAACCCTCCCGGACAGGCCACGGACGTTCATTCGGCCCCGCGCGCACACGTGCCGCGCCGGTCGCCTCGCGAGCACCTGCTCCCGATGCCATGACGATACCTCAGCCCGCGCCGATACCGGCGCGAGCCGCGCCGCGCCCGCCCTCGCGGGCGGCGCACCGCGCAAAGCCGCAAAGCAAAACGGGAAGCCGCCAGGCTTCCCGTTGCTTCATCGACGCCGCGTCGCGGCAGCGTCCCGACCGCGCGTCATGCCTCGGTCGCGTACAGCGCATCGCGCTGCGCGTCGCTCAGCGAGTCGAGCGGCACGTCCGGCAGCCGATAGCAGATCATCGTGCCGTACAGCTCGGCCAGGCAGTTGCTGCCGGCGTCGAGCGCGTAGCCGTCCTCGCCGTCCGGCGCCGGCGGATACACTTCGCGCCACGCATTGATCGCGGCTTCGATTCGCACGATGGAAACGGGTCCGGCCTTCCGCTCGGCGGGTGATGCGCTCATGGATTCCTCTGGATTGCGCGCTCCGCGGGCCGGGCCGGCCGCGGCGGAACGATGGAAACGCCGGGCGCCGCCGGCCGCCGCAACAGGCGCGCGCCGGATGCCCGATCCGCGCCGCGCTCGTCGCGCCGGCCGGGCCGTGGCCCGGTAGGGTCGGGAAATATAACCGGCTTTGACCCCGTGCAGCGCAAAGCCGACAAAAAAAGCGGGTTCGGCGCCGGCTGGAACGGTATCGGGAACGATGCACGCATCGGCTATTGACGTCGGCGGCACACCGCGTCGCCCCGGACGTCCCAACGAAAAACGGGAAGCCCGCGGGCTTCCCGTTTTCATCGCGCACCACGCGGCCGGTGGCCGCACCGGCATCAGCCGACGGTTTCGCGGTTCTCCACGCGCTGCAGCTGCGCGCTGCGGTTCGCGGCCGCCCACGGCGCGATCTCCATGTCCTCGTAGCGCACGAAGCGGCTCTTGTTCAGGAGCCGGTAGCCGAGCCACACGACGAGGAACAGCGGAATGCCGACGTAGGTCGCGGCCACGCCCGCCCAGTCGATCCGGTTCGCGAGAAACGCCTGGTAGTCCTGGCCGAGCGCGATCACGAGACACAGCACGAACGCGAACAGCGGGCCGAACGGAAACCACTTCGACTGGTACGGCAGCTGGTCGACCGCGTAGCCCTGCTTCACGTAGCCCTTGCGGAACCGGTAGTGGCTGATCGCGATGCCGAGCCACGCGATGAAACCCGTCATCCCCGACGTGTTCAGCAGCCACAGGTACACCGTCTTGTCGCCGTACAGCGACGTGAAGAAGCACAGCGCACCGACGGCGGTCGTCGCGTACAGCGCGTTGCGCGGCACGCCGCCCGGCGACAGCTTCGCGAACAGCTTCGGCGCACGGCCTTCCGTCGCGAGGTTGTAGAGCATCCGGGTCGACGCGTACATGCCCGAGTTGCCGGCCGACAGCACGGCCGTCAGGATCACCGCGTTCATCACGCCGGCCGCGAACGCGAGGCCCGCGTGGCGGAACACGAGCGTAAACGGGCTCACGCCGATGTCGGTCACGTCGCTCTTCAGCAGGTTCGGGTCGGTGTATGGAATCAGCACGCCGATCACGAAGATCGCCAGCACGTAGAACAGCAGGATCCGCCAGAACACCTGACGCACCGCGCGCGGGATCGTCGTGCGCGGGTTCTCCGATTCGCCGGCCGCGACGCCGATCAGCTCGGTGCCCTGGAACGAGAAGCCCGCGATCATCGCGACGCCCATCAGCGCCGGCAGGCCGCCCGCGAACGGCGCATCGCCGATCGTCAGGTTGCCCCAGCCGTTGCCCGGCGCGCCCTTCAGAATGCCGAAGATCATCAGCAGGCCGACGCCGATGAACGCGACCACGGTGACGACCTTGATCAGCGCGAACCAGTATTCGGCTTCCCCGAAGCCGCGCACGGTCAGCGCGTTGAGCAGGAACATCACGCCGAGGAACGCGGCGCTCCACCAGACGCCCGGCACGTCCGGGAACCAGTAGTGCATCACGAGCTGCGCGGCGACCAGCTCGACCGCGATCGTCACGGCCCAGTTGTACCAGTAGTTCCAGCCGAGCGCGAAGCCGAAGCCTTCGTCGACGTATTTCGCGCCGTAGGTCGCGAACGAGCCCGACACCGGCATGAACGCGGCCATTTCGCCGAGGCTCGTCATCAGGAAGTAGACCATCAGGCCGATCAGCATGTACGCGACCATCGCGCCGCCGGGGCCGGCCTGCGAGATCGACGCGCCGGACGCGACGAACAGGCCCGTGCCGATCGAGCCGCCGATGGCGATCATCGTCAGATGGCGCGCCTTCAGCGCGCGATGAAGCTTGGGTGGGTTCGCGGACGAACCGGGTTGGTCGGAATTCGGAATTGCGGACATAAACGAGACGAACGTTGAGCGGGCCGGCATCCGGGGCCGGCGCATGCGGGGTCGGGGCGCGTCGCGCCGCCTGCTGCGATGCACTTCGATGCGGCCCCGATACGCATTGCGCGCCGGGCGCCAGCGGCGAAGCGCGGATTCTACCTGATTCGCCGTCGGGACCGCTCGGGTCAGGACGCCCCGGCGCCGCATGCCGACGCGGGGTGAGCCTCGACGGTGCACCTCCCCGCCCGATACGCAATTGCGCCGGCGCAATAGCCCGATCCTGTATTAAAACGACAAAATCGATCGATATGCCCTAATAATCAGACAAAATACCGGCTACCCATAATCGCGATTCAAATCGAAACGAACGCCCGGATCACGGTAATGATGCGTAATCGTTCCGAATCGGATTGGCGCATGCATGTTTTGCATCCAGCGGCGAATTTCGGGAATTCGCGAGATAATGCCGACTAATGCGAATTAATCAGAGCGCGGAATCGTCGACGACGCACATATCCGCCGCCTGCCCCGAGGATGATGCCACCCACGCCGCTCGCTACGCTGCGCCGTCATACCGCGACGGCCGTGGCACGCATACTGTCGCCCCGCGGCGTGCTCGTCGCCGGCGTCGTGCTGCTGCTGTTCAGCTGGGGACTCTCGGCGTCGCTTTTAATCGAGGCACGCCACGACGCATACGACCATGCGGTCGAAAATGCGCGCAACCTGATGCTGCTGATCGAGCGCGATATTTCCCGCAATATCGAACTGTATGATCTTTCGCTGCAAAACGTCGTCGACGGGCTCGCCGATCCGGAACTGACGGCATTGCCGCCGCGCCAGCGTCACCGGCTGCTGTTCGACCGCGCCGCGACCGGCGCGTATCTCGGCGCCATTTTCGTAATGGATCCGCACGGCAATATCGTGATCGATTCGGCCGCATCGCCGCCGCGACAAGGCAATTTCGCCGACCGCGAGTATTTCACCGTGCATCGCGACCGGCTCGTGCAGGGCCTCTATATCAGCCGGCCCTATGCGTCCCGGCTGCGCGGCGGCGCGCTGACGATCGCGCTCAGCCGCCGGATCACGCTGGCCGACGGCCGCTTCGGCGGAATCGTCGTCGGCACGCTCAACATCGGCTACTTCCGCGCGCTGCTCGACGGGCTCGCGGTCGGCCAGCACGGCAGCGCGGCGATCGTCGAGGACAACGGCGCGCTCGTCTCGCGCCTGCCGTACGATCCGCGCGTGGTCGGCCTCGACCTCCACCACTCCCCGCTCTTCATCAAGGCGCAGCGCAGCAGCGAAGGCGTGTTGACGGGCGTGGGCGCGATCGACGACGTGCGGCGCATCTACGTCTACAAGCATCTCGCGCATCTGCCGCTGATCGTCGACGTCGCGCCCGCCGAGATCGACATCTACGCGCCGTGGCGCCATCGCGCGATCTGGACCGCCGTGCTGATGGGCCTGTTTACCGTGTTCATCCTGGGGGGCTCGCTCGCGCTGTCGCGCGAACTCGAGCGCCGGCAGGTCACCAAGTTGAATCTGTACCGGCTCGCGCATACCGATTCGCTGACCGGGCTCGACAACCGCGGCACGTTCGATGCCGTGCTCGCGAAGGAGGCGCAGCGCGCGTCGCGCAGCGGCCGGCCGCTGTCGGTGCTGTTCGTCGACGTCGATCATTTCAAGGCGTTCAACGACTACTACGGCCACCTCGCCGGCGACGACGTGCTGCGCCGCGTCGCGCAATCCGCGTCGCGCTGCCTGCGCCGCGACAGCGACCACGTCGCGCGCTACGGCGGCGAGGAATTCGTCGTCACGCTGCCCGACACCGACGCGCAGGGCGCGGCGACCGTCGCCGAAGCGATCCGCCGTGCGATCGCCGGGCTCGACATCGCGCACGTCCGCAGCCCGTACGGGCACGTCACGGCGAGCATCGGCGCCGCGACCAGCGCCGGCGGGCGCGTCAACGCCGCGACGCTGCTGCGGCAGGCCGACGCGGCGCTGTACCACGCGAAGTCCGGCGGCCGCAATCGCGTGTCGAACGCCGAGGTGAATACGGCCGACGCGTGACGCGGCGGCCGGCGGCACCCGCGCCGCGCTGCCGTGGACAGCCCGCGCGCGTTCCGCTAGCGTTACGTCAGCCGCACGTGCGGCGCCGGCCCGCCCGCGCCGCACGCGCATTCCGGCCATCCCGCCGGCCACCCCCGCTCCGTCATGACCGCCCAGCTCCCTGCCCGATTCCCGCCGCTCCTGCGCCACGCGCTCCGTCCCCTGCTGGACCCGTACCGCCGCTACCGGCACGCGAAGCTGATCCATGCGGCGCGCGTCGCGCTCGCGATCCTCGTGTCGATCGCCTTGTCCACCGGGCTGCGCGTGCCGCACGGCGAATGGTCGACGATCGCCGTGCTGATCGTCGTCGGCGGGCTGCAGCACCACGGCAACATCCGCAAGAAGGCGGCCGAGCGCGCGCTCGGCACGTCGATCGGCGCGCTCGCGGGGCTCGGGCTGATCCTGCTCTACTCCGTCCTGCACGCGCCGCTCGCGATCTACCTGCTGATGGCGATCGCGTGCGGGCTCTGCGCGTATCACGCGATCGGCAAGGCCGGCTACATCGCGCTGCTGTCGGCGATCACGATGGTGATCGTCGCCGGCCACGGCGACAACGAGATCGTCGACGGCCTGTGGCGTGCGGTGAACGTGCTGACCGGCATCGCGATCGCGCTGGCGTTCTCGTTCGCGCTGCCGCTCTATGCGACCTACTCGTGGCGCTACAAGCTCGCCGACGCGCTGCGCGCGTGCGCGGCCGTGCATGCGCGGCTCGCGGGCGACCGCCACGTGAGCGACGACGCGCACCTGAAGGAAATGGCCGCGCTGAGCGCGCTGCTGGTGCAGCTGCGCTCGCTGATGCCGTCGGTGTCGAAGGAATGCGACATCCCGGTCACGCAGCTCGAGGCGATCCAGCGCGGCCTGCGCCTGTGCATCGGCTACCTGGAGATCCTGTCGAGCACGGTGCCGGCCCGCGACGACCTCGCCGCGCGCGAATACATGCGCATCGAGATGAAGGCGATGAACCGGCGCATCCGCGACACGCTCGTCGGCGCGAGCCGCGCGCTCAAGTTCGGCACGCCGAGCCGGCTCGCACCGCGCCGCCGGCCGGCCGAGCCGCCGCACGACGCCCCGCCGGCGCAGTTGTCGGGCTACGTGTCGATCACGGCCAAGCTGGCCGGCGAAGTGGATCAGTTGCGCGAGAAACTGCTCGATACCGCGCAGGCGTGGAATATCTGAACCTGGAGCTTTGACGATTCGAAGGCCGGCGGACGCCGGGCGCCGGGCGCCTCAGGGAATCTTTCATTAGCCTGTCACAAAGGTCGCCCGGCATCCCTGAGCGCGGATGCCGCGCCGGCCGACCGATCTGGCCCCGCCGATCGGGCGTGCGCGCCGGCGCGCCTTCGCCAGTTTCGACCGCCGTCCGAGGCCGTTTCGCGCCGGATTCTCCGGCCGGTTAACCGCCCGTCAGGCCCGTCGCGACAGGCCCGAAGACGTATTGGCGCGAAAATCAGGTCTTGCCCCAACTTCCCGGACAGCCGATACTCGCATATTCCGCGAAATACGATCCCACCGGCTTCAATCCACGGTAATTCCTATGAGCACGATTCTCGAAAGCCTCCCGACCGGCCAGAAGGTCGGTATCGCCTTCTCCGGCGGCCTGGACACCAGCGCCGCGCTGCACTGGATGAAACTGAAGGGCGCCGTCCCGTACGCATACACGGCGAACCTCGGCCAGCCCGACGAAGACGATTACGACGCGATCCCGAAACGCGCGATCGAATACGGCGCAGCCGGCGCCCGCCTGATCGACTGCCGCGCGCAGCTCGTCGCCGAAGGCATCGCCGCGCTGCAAAGCGGCGCGTTCCACATCACGACCGCGGGCGTCACGTACTTCAACACGACGCCGATCGGCCGCGCCGTGACGGGCACGATGCTCGTCGCCGCGATGAAGGAAGACGGCGTCAACATCTGGGGCGACGGCAGCACGTACAAGGGCAACGACATCGAGCGTTTCTACCGCTACGGCCTGCTCGTGAACCCGGATCTGAAGATCTACAAGCCGTGGCTCGACCAGACGTTCATCGACGAACTCGGCGGCCGTGCCGAAATGTCCGAATTCATGAACCAGGCCGGCTTCGCATACAAGATGTCGGCCGAGAAGGCGTATTCGACCGACTCGAACCTGCTCGGCGCGACGCACGAAGCGAAGGACCTCGAAAGCCTCGAAAGCGGCATCAAGATCGTGAACCCGATCATGGGCGTCGCGTTCTGGCGTGACGACGTGAAGATCGCCGCCGAGGAAGTGACGGTGCGCTTCGAAGCCGGCCAGCCGGTCGCGCTGAACGGCGTCGAGTTCAAGGACCAGGTCGAGCTGCTGCTCGAAGCGAACCGCATCGGCGGCCGCCACGGCCTCGGCATGAGCGACCAGATCGAGAACCGCATCATCGAGGCGAAGAGCCGCGGCATCTACGAAGCCCCGGGCCTCGCGCTGCTGTACATCGCATACGAGCGTCTCGTCACCGGCATCCACAACGAAGACACGATCGAGCAGTACCGCGAGAACGGCCGCCGTCTCGGCCGCCTGCTGTACCAGGGCCGCTGGTTCGACCCGCAAGCGATCATGCTGCGCGAAACGGCGCAGCGCTGGGTCGCGCGCGCGATCACCGGCGAAGTGAAGATCGAACTGCGCCGCGGCAACGACTACTCGATCCTGAGCACGAAGTCGCCGAACCTCACGTATCAGCCGGAACGCCTGTCGATGGAGAAGGTGGCGTCGACGTTCTCGCCGCGCGACCGGATCGGCCAGCTGACGATGCGCAACCTCGACATCACCGATACGCGCGACAAGCTGCGCGTGTATTCGCAAGTCGGCCTGCTGACGCCGGGTGAAGCGTCGGCGCTGCCGCAGATCAAGGGCGACGACAAGTAAGTCGCTTCGTTCGACACCGGGGCGCGTAGCCGATACGCGCTTCGGCCGGGCAGGCCGCATGTGCATCGGTGCATGCGCGGCCTGCTGCTTTCCCCTCCGCTGCTCCGCTTCCTGCTTCCCCCTTCCTGCTTTCCTTCCGCTATCGCATCACGCCGCATCACGCCACGTAATGGGCGAATGCCTCGTTCACGCGACCGCCGGCACCGAAGCGGAATACCTCGACCGCACCGCGTCCGTTTGCGCCGCGATAGTAAATGGCGACGCTATCCACGCCCGCCAGCACCGCAATGAACTCGAACCGCAGGTCCGGAATGAGTTCCAGCGCCTTTGCCCAGTACGCGCGCACCGCGTCCTTGCCGCGCAGGCATCCGCTCGGCTCGCCCGCGATCCGCACGATCATCGGCGAATGCATGACGAAGGCATCGTCGTAGTGGGACAGGATGCGGTCGAGATCGTGCGCGTTCCATGCGTCGATCCAGTCCTGCGCGAAGTGCCGCGCGAATGCGTCGGTGATCGGTTCCATCCGGCTCGTCGTCTCCGTATCGGGCGCGGCGGGAATGCCGTCCCGTGCGCTCGAGTGTAGCAGCGGCCGCACGGCGCCCGTGCACGCGCCGCGTCCGGCAGGCCCCGCCGTCAATGATGATGCCGCACCCCCGCCACGACCTGCTCGCGCGCCCCCTTGCGGCTCAGCATGAGCGTGACGACCGCCGACACCGCGAGCGTGCCCGCCACCACGTACAGCCCGGCCGCATACCCGCCCGTCACGTGCTTGAGCCAGCCGATCGCGAACGGCCCGACGAAGCCGCCGAGGTTGCCGATCGAGTTGATCATCGCGATCCCCGCGGCCGCGCCGGCGCCGGACAGGAACGCGCTCGGCATCGCCCACAGCGGCGCCTTCGCGGCGCTGATCCCGATGTTGACGACGACCAGCGCGAGCACGGTCAGGAGCGCGGTGCTCGCCTGCCCCGCGAACACGAAGCCGATGCACGCGAGCACGCACGGAATCACGACGTGCCACGTGCGTTCGCCGGTGCGATCCGAATGCCGTGCCCAGCCGATCATCGCGACGACCGCGGCGATGCTCGGGATGCCGGTCAGCAGGCCCGTCTGCCACGCGGTGAAGCCGAACTGCCTGACCATCAGCGGCGCCCACAGGCCGAGCGTATAGAGCCCCGCCGACGTGCCGAAGTAGATCAGCGCGAGCGCCAGCACGCGCGGGTCGCGCAGCGCCTGCCACGCGCCGGCCGTGTGCCCGGCATGCGCGTGCCGCGCGTCGGCCTCGGACTTCAGCTTCGCGACCAGCCAGTCGCGCTCGTCCGGCCGCAGCCACGCGGCCTTCGACGGCGCATCGGTCAGGCACTTCAGCACGACGAAGCCGAGCAGGACCGCGGGCAGCGCCTCGACGATGTACAGCATCTGCCAGTCGGCGAGCCCGAACATCGGCGGCATCTGCATGATCGCGCCCGACAGCGGCGAGCCGATCGCGGTCGAGATCGGCGCGGCCGCCATGAACCACGCGGCCGCCACCGCGCGCTGCTTCGCGGGAAACCACAGGCTCAGGTACAGGATGATGCCGGGGAAGAAGCCGGCTTCCGCGATGCCGAGCAGGAAGCGCAGCACGTAGAAGCTCGTCGGCCCGGCTGCGAACGCGGACACCGCCGACACGATGCCCCACGTGATCATCACGCGCGCGATCCAGATGCGTGCGCCGACGCGATGGAGAATCAGGTTGCTCGGCACTTCGAACAGAAAGTAGCCGATGAAGAACAGGCCGCCGCCGAGTCCGAACGCGGTCGGCGACAGGCCGATCGCCTTGTTCATCGTCATCGCCGCGAAGCCGACGTTGACGCGATCGAGAAAGCTGACGAAGTAAAGCAGCATCACGAACGGAATGATGCGCCACATCAGTTTCCGCGCGACGCGGGTTTCCAGATCCGCTTGCATGTGTCTCCTCCTTCGAGGTCGAGTCGCGCGCTGTCCCCGCGGGCTCGGTGGGTACCGCCGGCATTACGACGAAGCGTGCGCGCCGGCACCCGGCTCGCGTCGAATGCGCGAGTCGCGGGCAAAAAATCCGGGGGGCGGCGAACGGAAGGCGACCGGCTGCGCTTGCGGCCGTCGCCGTTCTCGTCGCCGTTCTCGTTACTGTCAGGCGGCGACCGCCGCGTGCGCGACGCGCTCGCAGACGGCGGCCGTCACCTGCGCGGTCGTCGCGCTGCCGCCGAGGTCGCGCGTATGCAGCGACGGATCGGCCGTCACGGCCTCGATCGCCTGCATCACGCGCGCGGCCGCTGCCGTCTCGCCGAGATGCTCGAGCAGCATCACGACCGACCAGAACGTGCCGACCGGATTCGCGAGGCCCCGGCCCATGATGTCGAACGCGGAGCCGTGGATCGGCTCGAACATCGACGGATAGCGGCGCTCGGGATCGATGTTGCCGGTCGGCGCGATGCCGAGGCTGCCCGCGAGCGCGGCCGCGAGATCGCTGAGGATGTCCGCGTGCAGGTTGGTCGCGACGATCGTGTCGAGCGACGCCGGGCGGTTCACCATGCGCGCGGTCGCGGCGTCGACGAGTTCCTTGTCCCACGTGACGTCGGGGAATTCCTGCGCGACCTGCTTCGCGATCTCGTCCCACATCACCATCGCGTGACGCTGCGCGTTGCTCTTCGTGATGACGGTCAGCAGCTTGCGCGGACGCGACTGCGCGAGCCGGAACGCGAAGCGCATGATGCGTTCGACGCCGGCACGCGTGAGGATCGACACGTCGGTCGCCGCCTCGATCGGATGCCCCTGGTGCACGCGGCCGCCGACACCCGCGTATTCGCCCTCCGAGTTCTCGCGCACGATCACCCAGTTCAGGTCGGCCGGCCCGCAGCGCTTCAGCGGCGCGTCGATGCCGGGCAGGATGCGCGTCGGCCGCACGTTCGCATACTGGTCGAAGCCCTGGCAGATCTTCAGGCGCAGGCCCCACAGCGTCACGTGGTCGGGCACGTCGGGGTCGCCCGCCGAGCCGAACAGGATCGCGTCCTTGCCGCGCAGCGCGTCGAGGCCGTCGGCCGGCATCATCGCGCCGTGCTGGCGGTAGTAATCGGCGCCCCAGTCGAAATCCTCGAACTCGAAGGCAAAGCGGTCGCTGCCGCGGGCCAGCGCTTCCAGCACCTGCTTGGCCGCAGGCACCACTTCCTTGCCGATGCCGTCGCCGGGAATGGTCGCGATACGGTAGGTCTTCATGCTGACATCCTCGATTGATCGTGAGCGTGAATGCACTTTACCGAACTGGAAGTGCAGAAACCGGGGCTATACTCAAAGCATCTTTAACTTCAATTCATGAATTCCGTCATGGCGGATACCGTCCAGCCGGCCGATCTCGGCTTCTTCTCGACGCTGGCCGCGGCGGGCAGCCTGAGCGCGGCCGCGCGCGAGCTCGGGCTGACCGCGGCGGCCGTCAGCAAGCGGCTCACGCAGATGGAGCGGCGCGCGGGCGTGACGCTCGTCAACCGCACGACGCGGCGCATGATGCTGACGCCCGAGGGCGACGTGTATCTCGACTACGCGCGCCGGATCCTCGATCAGATGGACGAACTGGGCGAACTGCTCGGCAGCGCGCGGCAGCGGCCGAAGGGGCTGCTGCGCGTGAACGCGACGCTCGGTTTCGGGCGCAGCCACGTCGGCCCGGCGATCTCGCGCTTCGTCGCGCGTTTTCCGGAGGTGTCGGTGCAGTTGCAACTGTCGGTGATGCCGCCGCCGCTCACCGACGACGCGTTCGACGTGTGCATCCGCTTCGGCGAGCCGCCCGATACGCGCGTCGTCGCGCGACGGCTCGCGCCGAACCGCCGGCTGCTGTGCGCGGCGCCCGCGTATCTCGCGCGGCACGGCACGCCGGGCACGCCGCACGAGCTGACGCGGCACAACTGCATCGGCATCCGGCAAGGCGACGAAGGCTACGGGATCTGGCGGCTGGCGATCGGACGCGGCGCGGCGCGCAACACGGAAGCCGTGCGGATCAACGGCAATCTGACGACGAACGACGGCGAGATCGCGGTGAAGTGGGCGCTCGACGGGCACGGCATCCTGATGCGCGCCGAGTGGGATATCCGCGACTATCTGGCCGACGGGCGCCTCGTCGTCGTGCTGCCCGACTACGAAACGCCGGGCGCGGATATCTACGCGGTGTATGCGCAGCGGCATCAGATGTCCGCGCGGATACGGGCGTTCGTGGATTTTCTGGCGGGGGAGCTGGGTGGGTGACGGGAGGCGGGCGCCAATGCACGCGAACGTATCAGGATCGCGGCGCGACCGTTCGACTGATTGAGTCTGACGATGCACCGTCTGGCGGAATGCCAGTATTTTGGCGAACCGGCCCACAAATCGCCAGAATATTGGCACATCCGGACGCGCGCCCCGCTGTCACGCCGCGGCCGCCAGCCTCCCGTCTGGCTCGCACGCAGCGATCGCCGTCGCCGCCATCTGCCGCAGCGCTGCCCCAGGCACGCTCACACCGGCCCGCTCCTGCGCGGCATCCTCGAAACGCTCCGCGACCCAGTCGACGAACGCGCGCACGCCCGGCGACACGTGCCGGCGCTTCGCATAGACGGCCGACACGGAAACCGCGCCCGGCCGCCACCGCGGCAGCACTTCCTGCAACTGTCCCGCGTCGATCAGCGGCTGCGCGATGACGCGCGGCGGCTGGATCAACCCGAGGCCATGCACGCCGCAAGCCAGGTACGCCTGCTCGTCATCGACGCTGACGATGCCGTCGAGCCGGATCTTGCGCACCGCGCCGTCGATCGCGAATTCGAGTTCGGCGGTGCGCTGGGCCGACGCGAACGCGCCGTTGACCGTTCGATGCCCGGCGAGCGCATCGAGCGAACGCGGCACGCCGCAGCGCTCGAGATACGCGGGGCTCGCGCAGGTCACGCGCTCGAGTGCGCCGAGTGGGCGCGCAACCAGCGACGAATCGGGCAGCGCGCCCAGCCGGATGCTGCAGTCGACCGCATCGCCGATCAGGTCGGCCGCGCGTCCGGACACGCCCAGCATCAGCACGAGTTCCGGATGGCGCGCATGGAACGCGCCAAGCGCCGGCAGCACGATCGCGTCCGCCACCGCTCCCGGCAACTCGACGCGCAGCGGCCCGCTCGGATGCCGCGCCGCGTTGCGCAGGCTCGCTTCGAGTTCGTCGACGTCCGCGGTGATGCGCTGGCACCGCCGGTAATACGCGTCGCCTTCCGGCGTCGCCCGCAGCGCGCGCGTCGTGCGCACCAGCAACGGCATGCCGAGCGCCGCCTCGAGTTCCTGCACGGTGCGCGTCGCGGTCGCGCGCGAAATGCCGAGCGAGTGCGCCGCGCGCGTAAAGCTGTTCATCTCGACGATGCGCGTGAAGATGCGCATCGCGCGAATCGGATTGTCCACCGGAAACTCCCGCGGAATACGGCATCACGCCTCGCGCGCGAACGCGACGCGGCGCATGCCTGTCAGTGAGCGAGCCGCGCCGCCGGCGCGGCGACCGGTTCAGTCGCGCGTGGCCGCGGCCGCGCGGGCCGGCGCGGCCAGCAGCTGCCGTGCCAGCGCGAGCGCCTCGTCACGATTCGCCGCCGCGTTCAACGGATAACCCCAGACCTTCTCGAACGCGGCCGAGAACGCATCGAGCGCAGCGCGCCGCTGCGCGTCGGGCTCGACCGCGATCATCGCGGGAATCCATTCGCGCGATTGCGCGCGATTCGCCTTGCTCCATTTCGCGAGCTGCTTGCGCATCTCGTGATCCTGCGCATCGCGATCGTTGCCGGACGGGGCATCGTCGGTCAGGAACACGAAACGTTCGCGGCGCGCGAGCAACGCGTCGAGCTCGGCCAGCAAGTGCGCGGGATCGCTCGATGGCGAACGCGCGTAACGCAACCACACCAACGGGAATTCAGTCGTGACGATCTGCATGTCGGCCTCCAGATGAGAATGATTCTCATGTTAGAGATCGACGCCCGTCCCGTCATTTCTCGTGCCGGCCAACCGCTTGTTCGATCCGGCCAAGCGCGAGCGTGCCGACCTGGCACGGCACGGCTCAGCACGGCACGGTCAACGCTGCCGGTCGGTCAGGTATTGGGTCGGCGACTTGCCGGTCGCCTTGCGGAACATCGTCACGAAGCTGCTCGCGCTCTCGTAGCCGAGGTCGATCGCGATCTGGTGCACGCGGCGGCCCGCCGTCAGCATCCGCAGCGACAGCGCGACGTGCAGCCGCCGGCGCCAGTCGCCGAGGCTCATGCCGAGTTCCTTCGCGGCGAGCCGCGTGAGGCTGCGCTCGCTGACGCCCGCGCGGCGCGCGAGTTCGGGCAGCGGCGACTTGTCGGCCGGGTC
The DNA here is from genome assembly GCF_905339875.1 of Burkholderia sp. BCC1998. Taxonomy (NCBI): domain Bacteria; kingdom Pseudomonadati; phylum Pseudomonadota; class Betaproteobacteria; order Burkholderiales; family Burkholderiaceae; genus Burkholderia; species Burkholderia sp. BCC1998. Next base: position 93,517 of record NZ_CAJPHE010000018.1, on the reverse strand, counting down.
GTCGAGCAGGTGATCGATCAGCCTGCGCAGCCGGCGGTCGGCCGGCATCGGCAGATACAGGTCCTCGACCGGCGCCGCGACGAGTTCGTCGAGCAGCGTCGCCATCAGCCGCCCCTGCGGACCGTCGACGTCGTACAGGCTCGGGAAGCTCGCGGCCTTCAGCAGCAGTTCGCGCAACAGCGGCGACATGCCCAGCGTGCAGCAGCGCGCCGGCAGGCCGGGCGCCGCATCGGGCTCGACCAGCACCGCGTAGAACGTCGCGCCGGCCGAACCGCGCGCCGAATGCGTGACGCCGCCCGGAATCCACACCGTGCATTGCGGCGGCGCACTCCACACGCCGCCGTCGATCTCGCAATAGATGACGCCGCTCAGCGTGTACAGCAGTTGCGCCTGCCGATGGCTGTGCCGTTCGAGCCGCCATTCGGGCTCGACGACCGAGCCGCCGAACACGACGAGCGGACGCGGCACGTGATAGACGTCGGCGTCGGCAGCGGGGTCGGTAACGGGTGGCAGGTCGCGCATGGAGCGATGGTGTCGAAAGCGGCCGGACGGCGTGCCCGCGCGGCCTTTCGTGCTTATACCAGAAAGGCGCCGGCGCGGCCGCGCGGTTCCCGGCCGGCATCGGCAGACGCGCACCGATCCGAATACAATGCGTCGATCCCCCGCCGCCTCGCCAACCTTGCCGGAGCCGCCATGTTCGACCTGACCACGCTGGCCACCTTCACCGCCGTCGTCCTGGGCCTGTTCCTGATCCCGGGCCCCGCCGTGCTGCTCGTGCTGAGCCGCACCGTGCAGGGCGGCCGCAAGACCGGCATCCTGACCGGCCTCGGCGTCGCGAGCGGCGACTTCGTGCATACGCTGTTTGCCGCCGTCGGGCTGTCGGCGCTGCTGATGACGTCGGCGCTCGCGTTCAACGTCGTGAAGCTGGTCGGCGCGGCTTACCTCATCTACCTCGGCGTGCGCGCGCTGCTCGACGGGCCGTCCGATCCGTCGCTGCCGAAGGTGCCGCCCGTCACGCCGCTGACGGCGTACCTGCAGGCGATTCCCGCCGAAGTGCTGAACCCGAAGACCGCGCTGTTCTTCCTCGCGTTCATGCCGCAGTTCGTGCATCCGGAACGCGGCTCGACGTTCGTGCAGTTCGCGGTGCTCGGCCTGATCTTCGTCGTGCTCAGCTCGCTCTATACGACGCTGATCGCATGCTCGATCCGTCCGCTCGGCCGCGTCGTGAAGCGGCTTGCGTGGCTCACGCGCTGGCAGGGAAAAATCATCGGCTCGATCTTCATCGCGCTCGGGCTGCGCGTCGCGGTGCAGCAGCGCTGACGCGGGTTTCGCGTGACGTCCGACGCGGCGGCTGCCGGCGAAATCCTCTATACCGATCCGCGTCTCGTCGCGGTCTACGACCGGTTCAACGCGGGGGACCGCGACTTCGCGTTCTACGCATCGCGCCTCGGCACCGCGCGGCAACGGATTCTCGATCTCGGCTGCGGCACCGGCACGTTCGCGCGTCGGCTTGCGGCGGCCGGACACGACGTCGTCGCGATCGACCCCGCACCCGCGATGATCGACCATGCGCGACGCCAGCCGGGCGCCGGCGCGGTGCGCTGGCTCGCGTGCGATCTCGGCGGCCTGCCGCCCGGCGCGCCGTTCGATGCCGTCGTGATGACCGGGCACGCGTTCCAGTGCCTGCTGACCGACGCGGAGATCGATGCGACGCTGTGCGGCGCGCGGCGCGTGCTGGCCGACGGCGGGCGCTTCCTGTTCGAGACCCGCAATCCGCGTGTCGAGCCGTGGCTCGGCTGGACTCCGGCGGCGTCGGCCACCCGCATCGATTCACCCGAATTCGGCAGCGTCGAACTCCACCATGCGGTGACCGCGGTCGACGGTCCGATCGTGTCGTTCGACACGGTCTACCGGTTTCATCGCGACGATACGCAAGTGAAGAACGCGAGCCGGCCGCGCTTCATCGCGCAACCCGACCTGCAGGCGCGTGTCGCGGCCGCCGGCTTCTCGTCCGCCGACTGGTGCGGAGACTGGAACGGTGCGCCGTTCGACGACGCGGCCAGTGCGGAGATCATCGCGATCTGCCGCGCATGAATGGTGAAACATCGTTCACGCGCGGCTACCGCGCAGCGAGCATCCGCGAATCGAGCCTGACCCGGTCGCGTCGTACCCCGATTCGGCCAACGCACGTCGGCCGGCAGCCAGTGAAGAAAACGACAAGAATAGACGGAAGCATCATGCTTTGAAGAGCTTGCGCCGCACGACTGAAGGGGCGATCGAAGGTGAAGCAAATGAGTAACGATGATTTTCAGGTGATGGAACTGGCGAACGGCAAGCCGGTGAAAATGTGGACACAAGGCGTCGCGGTCGAGGACGACGCGCGCACGCAATTGCGCAACACCGCGCAGATGCCGTTCATCTTCAAGCACGTCGCGGTGATGCCGGACGTCCACCTCGGCAAGGGCTCGACGATCGGCAGCGTGATCCCGACGAAGGGCGCGATCATCCCGGCCGCGGTCGGCGTCGACATCGGCTGCGGGATGATGGCCGCGCGCACGACGCTCACGGCAGCGGACCTGCCGGACGCACTCGGCGGGCTGCGCAGCGCGATCGAACGCGCGGTGCCGCACGGCCGCGCGCCGGGGCGCCGCGATCCCGGCGCATGGGGCGATCGCGCGCCGGCCGCCGTGACCGAGTCGTGGAAATCGCTGCTGCCGGGCTTTCAGCGGATCGTCGGCAAGTATCCGAAGCTGGAGAAGACGAACCACTACGCGCATCTGGGCACGCTCGGCACGGGCAACCACTTCATCGAGGTGTGCATCGACGAAGCGGATCGCGTGTGGTTCATGCTGCACAGCGGCTCGCGCGGCGTCGGCAACGCGATCGGCAGCCTGTTCATCGAACTCGCGCAGGCCGACATGCGGCAGCACATCGCGAACCTGCCGGATCGCAACCTCGCGTATTTCACCGAGGGCAGCCGGCACTTCGACGATTACGTCGAAGCGGTGGGCTGGGCGCAGGACTACGCGCGCCGCAACCGGCAGGCGATGATGGACGCGGTGATCGGCGCGGCGCGCGGCGTGATCGCGAAACCGTTCGCGGTCGACGAGCACGCGGTGAACTGCCACCACAACTACGTGCAGCGCGAACGCCACTTCGGCGAGGACGTGCTCGTCACGCGCAAGGGAGCCGTATCCGCGCAGAAGGGACAGCTCGGCATCATTCCGGGTTCGATGGGCGCGAAGAGCTTCATCGTGCGCGGGCTCGGCAATCCGGAGAGCTTCTGTTCGTGCAGCCACGGCGCCGGCCGCGCGATGAGCCGGACCGAAGCGAAGCGCCGCTTCACGGTCGACGACCAGGTCAAGGCGACGCGCGGCGTCGAATGCCGGAAGGACGCGGGTGTCGTCGACGAAATTCCGATGGCCTACAAGGACATCGATGCGGTGATGGCGGCGCAGCGCAGCCTCGTCGAAGTGGTGCACACGCTGCGTCAGGTGGTGTGCGTGAAAGGATAGCGCGGCGCGCGGCCGAAGGCCGGGCGGCCGCGCTCGATGAAAGATCCGTGGACGCGACCGTATCGCACGTCCGGTGCGGCCGACGACCGCGGTGATGCGCCACCTTCAAGTCACGCGCCGACGATCGAGATCGAAAACCCGTCCCAGCCCTTCAGCCCGACCGTCTGCAAGGCGGTCGTCGTGAGGTTCGGCTCGGCGACGATCCGCGCGAACCCGTCGCGCACGCCGACGACGTCCGGCTCACGGTTGTCCGGATCGGCCACGCGCCCGCCCCGCACGACGTTGTCGACGACGATCACCGTGCCGGGCCGCGACAGTTTCAGCGCGGCGTCCAGATAAGCGGCGTTGTTGTCCTTGTCCGCGTCGATGAAGATGAAGTCGAACGGCGCCTCGCCCGCATCGACGAGCCGCGCGAGGCTGTCCTTCGCGCTGCCGACCACCACCGACACGACATCCGCGAACCCGGCGCGCGCGATGTTCCGCGTCGCGACCTTCGCGTGATCGGGGTTCAGTTCGAGCGTCACGAGCCGGCCGTCCGGCGGCAACGCGCGCGCGAGCCAGATCGTGCTGTAGCCGCCGAGCGTGCCGACTTCGAGGATGCGCCGTGCGCCGCGAATCGTCGCGAGCAGCTGCAGCAGCTTGCCCTGGTTCGGCGCGACGTTGATCGCGGGCAACCCGGCCGCGTCGCTCGCCGCGAGCGCGGCGTCGAGCGCGTCGTCGGTCGGCACGAGCGTCGCGGAGAAATACGCATCCACCTTGTTCCACTGATCCTGGTCCATCGCGCACCCTTCATCCGAGGAAAAACCCATTCTATGCGCGGCGGCCCCATAAGCAACAAACCATTCGTTCTAAGGACGGCAGCACACCTGCTCCTATAATCGCTCGACCACGACAACAACAGATGGAGCACTCATGACCGATCAGGCCTCTTCGAACTGGCGCCTCGAAACCATCGCCGTGCACGGCGGCTATCGACCCGACCCGACCACGCGCGCGGTCGCGGTGCCGATCTACCAGACCGTTGCGTACGCATTCGACGACACGCAGCACGGCGCAGACCTGTTCGACCTGAAGGTCCAGGGCAACATCTACACGCGGATCATGAACCCGACGACCGACGTGCTCGAACAGCGGATCGCCGCGCTCGAGGGCGGCATCGGCGCGCTGGCGCTGGCGTCGGGCCAGGCGGCCATCACGTACGCGATCCAGACGATCGCGGAAGCCGGCGACAACATCGTGTCCGCCAGTTCGCTGTACGGCGGCACCTACAACCTGTTCGCGCATACGCTGCCGCAATACGGCATCACGACGCGCTTCGCCGATCCGCGCGACCCCGCGTCGTTCGAGCCGCTGATCGACGCGCGCACGAAGGCGATCTTCGCGGAATCGGTCGGCAATCCGCTCGGCAACGTGACCGACATCGCCGCGCTCGCGGAAGTCGCGCATCGCCACGGTATCCCGCTGATCGTCGACAACACTGTGCCGTCGCCGTACCTGCTGCGTCCGTTCGAACACGGCGCGGACATCGTCGTGCACTCGCTGACGAAGTATCTCGGCGGCCACGGCACGAGCCTCGGCGGCGCGATCGTCGATTCGGGCAAGTTCCCGTGGGCGCAGCACGCGGACCGCTTCAAGCGGCTCAACGAGCCCGACGTCAGCTATCACGGTGTCGTCTACACCGAAGCGTTCGGGCCGGCCGCGTATATTGGCCGCGCGCGCGTCGTGCCGCTGCGCAACATGGGCGCGGCGATCTCGCCGTTCAACGCGTTCCAGATCCTGCAAGGCATCGAGACGCTCGCGCTGCGCATCGAGCGCATCAGCGACAACGCGCTGAAGATCGCGCAGCATCTCGCGCGCCATGAACACGTCGAATGGGTGAACTACGCGGGGCTGCCCGATCACCCGGATCATGCGCTCGTCGCGCGCTACCTGTCGGGCCGCGCGCCCGGCATCCTGACGTTCGGCGTGAAGGGCGGACGCGACGGCGGCGCGAAGTTCCAGGATGCGCTGAAGCTGTTCACGCGGCTCGTCAACATCGGCGACACGAAGTCGCTCGCGACGCATCCGGCCTCGACGACGCACCGCCAGCTGTCGCCGGCCGAGCTCGCGAAGGCCGGCGTGAAGGAGGAAACGGTACGGCTGTCGATCGGCATCGAGCACATCGACGACCTGCTCGCCGACCTCGACCAGGCGCTCGCGCAGCTGTGAGCCGAAGCGGGCGTGCCGACACGCCCGCTTCAAGGTGTTCAATCCCCGGTCGATGCCTGGGGGTCGCAACACCCGCATCGGCGCCTACGGCTACGCGAGGGATCGTCAATCTCGGGCTGCGCCATTGCTTCTGATCGGAATATCGACCGCACACCGATACGCGCGTGACGAAAACTTCATCTTCCGATCAGGTTCGCGATGGATCGCGTCGCATACCATCGAATGCGTGACGGGTGATGCCCGTTGCGAACCACGCAAGCGTATCGCTGTCGCACGGCACGATCACGCGTTGGGCCCGGACACTGCGAGTGCCGGGCCTTTTTTCTTCTTTGCGGAATTCCGTGGACGTGGCTTACCGATCCGGTTCGGCCAACCGCACGTTCGCGAAGCAGCCATCTATCCGGTGCGGGATCGTTCAAAGCGATACGAACCGCGACGACCCCCGTGCATCCATTGGATTACTATGAGCGTCGCTTGGGGTTCCACGCCTTGTGTACGAACTCGAGACGGTTGCCGTCGAGGTCGGCGACGTTGGCGGCGTAGTAGCCGGGGGCGAAGTAGGTACGATCCGCCGGTCTTCCCTCATCGATGCCGCCGGCCTTGATTGCGGCTGCGTAGGCAGCGTCGACGAGTTCGTTCGTATCGCAGACGATCCCCAGGTAAAGCCCGGTCTCGCCTGGCTGACGTTTGCGTAGCCAGATGCTTGATCCAACCCCCTCTCGCTTGCCGTACACATCGTCGCCGATGCCGTAGAGATCGGGGACGCTCGCCGGGCCATTCGCGGAGTCGTAGTTGCCGAATACGCTCCAGCCGAGTGGCTTCAAGGCTTCGGAGTAGAAGATCAGCGACTTCTCGATGTCGGTGACTGAGATGTAAACGTGATCGATCATTTGCCCGCCTTCGACGTGGATGGGTGCTGTTCGTGCATAACTATAGTCGACAGCCGCGCATGTGGCGCGGGGATATGACTGCATCGAGGCGTGACGTTGCGCTTCGGGAACAGGCACGGATGCGTGTTCACGTAGAAGTTCGGATTGCCGCATCGATGCCCCGCATGGTCGATCTGTTCGCCGGGCATCAGGCCGGTGGGCACCGCATCGCGCACGGCCTTCGGCGCGGACGATCCGACGGTTCCGGCTTCGGCCGTCGGCAGGCGACATGCTCCGCTTCCCGCTCATCGCATGCATGACCCGAACATGACGATTGCATCACGTCGGCCGGGCCCGCACGTCACGCCCCTCGGCCCCGCAATCTGACGCATTTGTCATCTGCCGATCACGGTCACGCTCGGCGGCTTTCGCATACTGGGCTCATGGATCGCCACCCGGCGGCCTCATCAAGGAGAGCTCCATGAAAACGGCAAGACTCGCAGCCCTGTTCGTCACCGCCACGCTGTCGCTCGGCGTCGCCTCGCAAGCCGCCTTCGCGCAAACGCACACTCAAACGCAGGGCAAGACCCGCGCGGAAGTCATCGACGAACTCAAGCAGGCGCAGCACGACGGCGTGGTGCCGACGAGCAAGACGCAGTACCCGCCGACCAGCGAGATCATCGCGCGCAACAAGGAACTTCACGGGATCTCGGTGCATGCCGGCGAGAAGTCGCCCCAGGCCGACAATCACGACAGCCTCGCGACGCGTTGATGCGAGTCAGGCGTGGGTGCTGCCCGGCGATCGCCGGCGGCGTGCCGCGCGCCGCCGGATCGCGGCGAACGTGCGGCCGCGCCGTGCAGTGCGATCGCGGCACCGCAGAGGGTGAAGCTCGGGCAGACGACACTGCCGGCTCGACAGTGTCCGCAACGCAATTTTACAAGCTGCCCCGCTTCGCACGCCGGCGTTGCACCAGCCAGTCGAGCAACTGCCGTCCGTCGCGTTCGCCGAACCATCGCGCATGCCCGATCAGATAACCGTCGTACGCAACATCGACGATATCCGGTGCATTGACGATGCAGCCGAAATACGCGACTTCCGACAGCGCGAATTCGGTATGCACGATCGGCAGCATCGCAACCAGCGCCGCATACGCGTCGTCGCTCAGCGGTTCGAGCGATTCGTAGCCGTCGAGCAGCGCGCCGATCTGTTCATGCTCGACGCGACGTGCATCGGCCGGCGCCAACCAGTCGATCGCATTGCGTTCGATCGCGAGCGCGAGATCCATGACGGCACACGTGCGATCCGACAGGCCGAAATCGAGCACGGTCCGCACCTGCGCGCCGGGCGCGGCGTCCGTCCACAGCAGATTCGACGCATGCCAGTCGCCGTGTGTCCACAGCGGCGCCAGCGCGGGCAGCAGCGGCACGAGGCGCGCGTGATACGGACCGATCGCGTCCGCGACATCGCCGCGCCAGTCGCGCGTGCCGAGCGCGCGCACCAGCAGCGGCTGCGCATCGACCCAGCGTTCGAGCGCACCGGGAAGATCGGCGGACGACAGCACCCGGAAACTCGACAGCAGCGTGCGCACGGGCCGCGCCGGCGCATCGTAGCCGGCCGACGCGCGATGCAGTTCGGCCAGCGCGCGGCCTGCCGCGTACGCATGCGAAGGATGCGTGAACGGCTGCCACGACATCACGCCGCGATACGCGTCCACACCTGGCGCCACCACGTGCACTTCATAGGTCCAGTCGCCGGATGCGAACGCGGTCGCGCCGTCGCGACCGGCGAGCACGTCCGCGACCGGCACACCGCGATCGCGCAGATGCGCGATGAAGCGATGCTCCTCCTCGAGCCCGGCGACGTCGCGCAGGCTCGCGTGATGACGCTTGACGAACAGCGCGCGCGCGTCGGTCGTGTGCACCAGCACCGCCGCGGAGAACGGCCGCGGGCTGTGCCACGTAAGCCGCGCCGGCGCGCCGACGCCATCGATCCGCGCAAGCACGCCCGCGACTTCGTCGTGCGTCATCAGCGGCCAGTCGCGTTCGGCCTGCTCGCCGGCGACGCCGAATTGCGGCGGCGCGACGTCCCGCATGTCGGCGACGTCACGCGATGCAGGCGCGTCCGGCTCGAGTGGAAATGACATGAACGACGTCGCTCCGTAGTTGAATCAGCCCTTGAATCAGCCCGCCGGGCTCGCCGTCGCGCGCAGCGCGTTCGCCGTCCGGCTCCAGTCGCGCCAGCCGACGACGGCGAGCGCGATGAACAGCGCGTAAAGTCCGGCCGTCAGATACAGCGCCTTGAACACGAACATCCCGACGTACACGACGTTCACGACGATCCACAGCCCCCACGACGCGATGTAGCGCCGCGCGGTCCAGTATTGCGCGACGAGGCTGAACGCGGTCAGCGACGCATCGACGAACGGCAGCGCCGCATCGGTCCAGCGCGCCATCATCCCGCCGAGCAGCGCGCTGCCGACGACGGCCGCGATCAGGTCCGGCAGCATCTGCCGCGGCCGCACGCCGGTGACGGGCGCGACGTCGCCTTGCGGCGCAGCGCCGCCGCCCGCCTCGAGCGTACGCTGCGCGATCCAGCGGCGCCAGCCGTACACCTGCAGCACCGCGAACGCGCCCTGCAGCAGCATGTCGGAATACAGCTTCGCGTCGAAGAAGATCCAGCCGTACAGCGCGACCGACGCGAGCCCGACCGGCCAGCACAGCATGCGCCGCTTCGCGGTCAGCCAGATCGCGAGCGCGCTGACGATCACGCCGGCGATTTCGAGTGGGGACATCGTCTGTGCTCTCCTGGTTGGCTGCCGGGGCCGCGCATCACGCGGCCGGGTCCGGACGATCAGAAATCATAGGTCAACGACACGCGCGCGGTGCGCGGCGCGCCGGGGAACAGGTACGCGTCGCCCTGCTGCTCGCCCGCATCGCGCCAGTAGAACTTGTTGAACAGGTTGTCCACCGACACGCGCAGCACCGTGCGATGGCCCGCGATCTTCGTCGTATAGCGCGCGCCGAGATTGAACACGAACCACGACGGCACGCGCGCGGTGCCCTCTTCGTTCGCGTTGCGCGCCGCGCTGTACTCGACGCCGCCGAGCATGTTCAGGCCGGTGACGCCCGGCACCGCGTAATCCGCATACAGCGATGCGCGCAGCGCCGGCACGTTGATGATCTGGTGCCCCTCGTACGCCGGCGAACCCGAATCGTACGCGCGCGCGCGAATCGCCGCGACGCTGGCCGTCAGCCCGAGCCGCTCGGTCACGCGCCCGGCCGCGCCAAGCTCGATCCCCTGGTGGCGCTGCGTGCCGCGCTGCACGAACGTATAGCTCGTGCCCGACGCATCGGGGTCGGCGAACTGGAACGGCTTGCTGATCGAGAACACGGCGGCCGTGAGGCTCAGCCGGTCGAGCCAGTCGTATTTCGCGCCGAGCTCGAACTGGTGCGATTCGACCGGCGGCAGGAACGCATACGCGTTGGTCGCGCGCACCGGCGCCTGGTCGCCGAGCGACAGCGCCTTGCTGTACGACGCGTACAGCGACAGCACGTTCACCGGCTTGTAGACGAGCGCGACCTGCGGCAGGAACACCGAGCGGTCGGTGTGCGTCGCGTCGCCGTCGAGGCTGCTCCAACTGCGCTGGCGCAGCAGCACTTCCTTGCCGCCCGCGAGCACCTGCCAGTGCTCGCCGATGCTGATGCGGTCGAGCCCGAACACGCCGTACTGCCACGCGTCGAGCTGCGGATACGACGGCCCGGCCGTGTTCGGCGACGGTGCGAACGCGACGTCGGGCCCATAGATGTTCTCGCTGCCCACGTAGTCGTACACGGCATTCGCCATGTGCACGACGCGGCGCTGCACGCTCACGCCGAGCGTCAGCTCGTGCCGCAGCGGGCCTGTCGCGAACTTGCCGGTCGTGACCGCGCGCAGGTCGTCGTTGCGGCGGTATTCGCCCGGGCTGCGGAAGTCGTACACGTCGTAGTCGCCGTTCGCGCCGAAGAAGAACGGCGACGTCGTGCCGGCCGCGCAGCTCGCCGCGTAATAGCAGCCGTACGCGAACGCGCTGTTGTCGTCGATCATCGTGCGGCTGCGGCCGGCCGCGACGTAGGCCTTCCAGTCGTCGTTGAACTGGTAGTCGAAGCGCGCGTTCAGGTTCAGCGCATCGGTCGTCACCGGCTTCGCCCACGGCTGCGTGCCGAGCGCCTTCGACGTCGTCTTGACCGACGGCACGACGGTGCCGCCGAGCAGCTGGTAGCCGGGCGCGGAACGCTGGATCCACTGCTGGAATTCCGCGTTGAACTGCAGGCTCGCGCGCGGGCTGATGTCCCAGTCGGCGGCGATCGAGCCGAACGTGCGCCGTCCGTTGGTGCCGTCGATGTACGAGTGCATGTTCTCCTTCGCGGCGTTGATCCGGAAACCGAACTGATTGTCGGGGCCGAAGCGGCGGCCGAGATCGACGGCCGCCGACGTCGAGCCGCGGCTGTCGACGCCGCCCGTCACGCTCGCGACGTTCGCGGAGCGCTTCGTCACGAAGTTGATCACGCCGCCCGGCGCGACCACGCCGCTGTCGATGCCGGCCAGCCCCTTCAGGATCTCGACGCGCTCCTTGTTCTCGAGCGGCACGTTCTGCTCGCCGGATACCGTCAGCCCGTCGATCCGGATCGCGCTCGCGAGATCGACCGGAAAGCCGCGGATCGCGAAGCCTTCGAAGTAGCCGACCGGCGCGTAGTCGTTGACGACCGACGCATCGTTGCGCACGACGTCGCTCAGCCGCTTCGCCTGCTGGTCGTCGATCAGCGCCCGCGTGACGACGTTGACCGAGGCCGGCGTGTCGCGCAGCGGCGCATCGTCGAGCCCCGCGACCGACGCCGTGCGTGCGCGCAGCGTGTTGCCGCGCTCGCCGCTCACCGTGATCGCCGGCAGCGTCGCGCTGCCGGTCGCACCGGCGTCCGGCGCCGGCGCGTCGCCCTGCGCCACGGCGGCCTGCGCCGCGAAAAGCGTGATGCCGAGACCGACGCCAAGCCCGGCCTTCGCGCGCCGCCGCCGTGCGGGCGACGCTGTTGTTCTATTCACCGTCATTGTTCTGGATGGAAAACTCGCCACTCGACCCTGTCGAAACTTTCGAAACGCTTTGCGCGCTGCGAAGCGCGACCTCATGCAAGAACCCGCGACGGTCCCGGCGGACGCCGGGCACGAACGTCGACACGACATTCATCAGACGAATCTGACGATCGCGCAGCATGCGTGCCGATCGATCGGGAAAGCGCAGGATGGGACATCGGATGACGGTGACGCGCCGGACACCGACGCAGCCGTCGATCCTGGATCTCGAGCATGTCGGGCGGCCGGCTGCGTCGCGCGGTCTTGTCATGCGGGGGACGCTTCGAACGCCCCGGTTGCGGGCGCCGGGCAGTTGCGTACGCCGTTCGTCGGAACCGCGGCATGCCCGTCGCGCGCGACATCGCGGCGTGGCGCGCATTTTACCCCGGGCGGGAGGGGCGGCAGGGAAAACTGCCCGGCGGGCGGAGCGGACTGCCGTGCAGCCGCCCGTGCGGCACTACGCGGTGTCGGCGGCTTTCAGCCGCCATGCGTCGATCATCTGCTGACGCATCACGAACTTCTGCACCTTGCCCGTCACCGTCATCGGCAGTTCGTCGACGAAGCACACGTACTTCGGGATCTTGTAGTGCGCAATCTGGCCGTGGCAGAACGCGCGCAGGTCGTCCTCGGTCATCTGCTCGTCCGCGCGAAGCACGATCCACGCACACAGCTCCTCGCCGTATTTCGGATCGGGCACGCCGAACACCTGTGCGCTCTGGATCTTCGGATGCCGGAACAGGAATTCCTCGATTTCGCGCGGATAGATGTTCTCGCCGCCGCGAATCACCATGTCCTTCAGCCGGCCGACGATGTTGCAGTAGCCGTCCGCGTCGAGCGTCGCGAGGTCGCCCGTATGCATCCAGCCGTCGACGATGGTTTCCTGCGTCTTCGCGTCGTCGTCCCAGTAGCCGAGCATTACCGAATAGCCCTTCGTGCACAGCTCGCCGGTCGCACCGACCGGCACGACGTCGCCGTTCGGATCGACGATCTTCACGTCGAGATGCGGCTGCACACGTCCGACCGTCGTGGTGCGCTTCTCGAGCGGATCGTCGGTCGAGCTCTGGAACGACACGGGGCTCGTCTCCGTCATCCCGTACGCGATCGTGATTTCGGACAGATGCATCTGCGACACGACGCGCTTCATCGTCTCGATCGGGCATGGCGCGCCGGCCATGATGCCGGTGCGCAGCGTCGACAGGTCGAACTTCGCGAAGTCCGGATGATCGAGTTCCGCGATGAACATCGTCGGCACGCCGTGCAGCGCGGTACAGCGTTCGTCGGCCACGGTCGCGAGCGTCGCGACCGGCTCGAACGCCTCGCCGGGAAACACCATGGCCGCACCCGTCGACACGCACGCGAGCACGGCCAGCACCATCCCGAAGCAGTGATACAGCGGCACCGGAATGCACAGCGAGTCCCGCTCGGTAAAACGCATCGCCATCGCGATGAAGCGCGCGTTGTTGACGACGTTGCGGTGCGTGAGCGTCGCGCCCTTCGGACTGCCGGTCGTGCCGCTCGTGAACTGGATGTTGATCGGATCGGTGGCCGCGAGCGTCGCGCCGATCGCATCGAGCCGCGCGACGTCGAGCGTGTCGCGGCCGCGCGCCATCACGTCCGCGAAGCGGACCATGCCGGTCGGCGCGACCTCGCCCATCGACACGACCGTGCGCAGCGTGGGCAGCCTCGCGGCATGCAGCGCGCCCGGCGCGCAATGCGCGAGTTCCGGCGCGAGCGCCTGCAGCATCTCCGGGTACTTCGACGACTTGAACTGTTCGGCCGCGATCAGCATGCGGCAGCCGACCTTGTTCAGCGCGTAGTCGAGTTCCGCGAGCCGGTACGCCGGGTTGATGTTGACGAGAATGGCGCCGATGCGAGCGGTCGCGAACTGCGTGAGCAGCCATTCGCTGCGGTTCGGCGACCAGATGCCGACGCGGTCACCCTTCCCGATCCCGAGCGCGGCGAGGCCGGCCGCGAGCACGTCGATCTCGTGCGCGAACGTGTGCCAGTCCCAGCGAATGCCCTGCTCGCGGAACACGACGGCCGGACGTGCCGGAAAGCGCGACGCGGTGTCGCGCAGAAGCGCGGCAACGGTCGCATCCGACAGCGGCACGTCCGTGCGTCCCCGCACGATCGACAGGCCGTCGCGCGGCACGCCGTTGGCGATGGCGGTGGTCATGTTATCTCCTGATCAGGGGCGCCGGCCCGCAGGCCGGCGCGTACTTCATCGTGTGAACATCTGCGCGGTCGTAATCGCCATATCGCCGCCCGGTACGCGAATGTCCTTCAGCTTTTTAAGCGTGTCGGCGTCGTACACCGCAACCGTGTTGAAGGTACCCGCGAGGTAGAGCTTGCTGCCTGCGCGGTTGAACGACATGCAGTAATACGAATGATCGAGCGGCGCTGCCTCGACCAGCTTTTCATGCTTCACGTCGTACTTCGCGAGCCGGTTCAGCACGCCGTACATCGCATCCGGATCCTTCGGCGACAGCCCGCCCGTGAAGTACACCTCGGTGACCGGCCCGAAATCCTTGACCGTCGCATTGCCGGTCTTCAGGTCGATGTCGATGTAGCCGTACATCGTCTGCGCCGATGCCGGATCCTTCTTCTCGTCCTTGAAGCGGTCGGCCGTGTAGAGCAGGTTGAACGTATGCTGCGGACGCTGCTGCGGCCACACGTACAGCACGTCGGGCTGACCGTGCAGCGGCTGCTTCCAGTTGCGCAGCGGCACCGCGACGTCGTACTTGCCGGTCTGCACGTTCATCCGGTAGATGTCCGCGCCGACGATGAACAGCGACCCGTCGTCGGCGGCCTGCAGCATCGTCGTCTGGCGCGGTGCCGCGAACGTGCGCACCGGCTTCGCGTCGAGCCCGCCGTCGGTGCGGTACACCTGCAGGCGCGGCGCCTGCACTTCGTAGCTGTCGCGGTTCAGCTTCGTCGGGTTGACGACGCTGTAGATCTCCTTGCCGTCGGGGCTCAGCCCGATCGAGAACATCGCGCGCGCACGCTCGTTACCGGCGCCGGCAAGCTCCGCATGGAACACGGTCTTGCACGAATCGAGCTCGACGCCGTACAGGTCGCCGTAGTGATTGTTCAGCACGTACGCGCGCGTGCGGTCCGGGCTGATCTGGATCGTGCCGGGGCCGAACGCGTCGGGCAGCGTGCAGGTCTTGACGATGCTGTCGGTACCCGTGTCGATCACCGTCAGGTTGTTCGGGTAGTTCGTGACGGCGAGGTATTCGTGGCCGGCTTGCAGCGCGGCGTCTGCCGCGGCCGACAGCGACGCGGCCGAGGCGAGCGCGGCCGCGACGAGCGCGCGGCTCAGGGGTGTCGTGAATCGCATGGAGAATCCTTGGTCGGTGCCGGGTGGCTCACTTGTCTTTGGGGAACACGCTGCCGAGCTGGCGCCAGTCCGCGCCCGAATCGGCCGCGTGTTTGTTCCAGTCCGGATAGGTGCTCATCATGTCGGGCACCTGCGCGGGCCACCAGCACGGATCGGAGCAGCCGTACAGGTCGGCCTCCATCGGCTGGCACAACGACGCGACCCCGCCGAACACGTCCGTTTCCCAGCCGGGATCGGTCGTCGACGTGCAGCCCGCGACAGACGTCATCGCGACGACTTCCTCGAGGCGATCCTGCTGCACGGCCTCCTCGAGCGCTTTCGCCTTGTTGTTGAGCGGCTTCAGATGTTTCATGTCAGTTCGCCTTGCGCGGAGTGATGTGGTTGCCGATGAACGCCGGGTTGCCGGCGATGATCCGGCTGTAGACCTCGATGCCGAAATCGATCCAGTCGCGCATCAGTTCGCAGTAGTGGTAGGTCGGATGCGCGGGGTCGCCGTAGCGCGCGTAGCTCTCGTGATAGCAGCCGCCCGAGCACAGGTTGCGGATGCGGCAGGTTTCGCAGCCGGTGCCGCTGCGCTCGAGGCGCTGCGACAGGAAGTCGTTCAGCTGCGCCTGCGCGACGCCTTCGTGCACGTTGCCGAAGGTCGGCAGCGCCGAACCGGTGAAGCGATGGCACAGGTTGAGGTCGCCCTTGTGATCGACCGCGAGCATCTTGAGCCCCGCACCGCACGGCAGCGACTTCTTGTGCCCTTCGTGCAGGTCGGTGATCAGCTGGTGCAGGTTCGAGAAGCCGATGTTGCGGTTCTCGAGCGCGGCGGCCAAATAACGCCGGCCGAGCGCCTTCATGTTCGCGAACACCTGCGCGAGTTCGTCCGGCTGCAGGTTGAACGTGTCGAGCTGTCCCGACGTCACCGGCGCGAAACCGACTTCCGCGAAACCGAGCTCGTTGAACAGGTGATCCCAGATGCCTTCGATGTCGGTCACGCCGCTCGTCAGCGTCACGCGCGCGCCGACCGGGCGGCTGCGATAGCGCTTGAGCAGCATCTCGACCTTGCGGCGCACGACATCGTAGGTGCCCGCGCCGCCGACCGTGCGGCGGTTCAGGTCGTGGATCGAGCGCGGCCCGTCGATGCTGACCGACAGCCCGAAGCGGTGCGCGTCGAGCCAGTCGACGATCTCCTCGGTCAGGAGCGTCGCGTTGGTCGTCATCACGAACTCGACCTGCTTGCCGAGCGCGCCGAAGCGCAGCTCGCAATACTCGACCATGCACTCGATCAGCTTGCGGTTGCTGAGAGGTTCGCCGCCGAAAAACACGACCGTGTAGCGCGGCAGGTCGGGCGATTCCTTCAGCAGCATCTCGACCGACGCCTTCGCGGTGTCGATGTCCATCCGCCGCCCGGCGGACGGCGTGTCGAGGTCTTCCTTGTAGCAATACGTGCAGCTCAGGTTGCAGCCGGTGTTCACGTTCAGCACGACCGTGTCGATCGCGGTGCGTTCGACGCGCTTCACCGCGATCTCGGGCGTGAGCGGCGAGCCATCGCTGACGACCTCGAGGGCCATCAGCTCGCCGAGCGTCTCGGCGAGTTCGCCGTGCGGCGAGCGGCCGGCCAGCCGCGCGAACAATTCGTCGGCCGTGCAGCTGCTCGCGCGCAGCGCGTCGATTATGTCGGCCGTCACGCGATCGGCCGCGAACAGCGAGCTGCTCGGCACATGGAACATCAGGCGCTCGTCGTCGACGCGCACTTCGTGCACGTTGCGTTCGACCACATTCAGCAGGGCGCTCATCGGATTCTCCTTGCGTTCATCGGATTCGGACCGGGCCGCGTGGCGGACCGGCGCGCGGTCATGCGGACCGGTCAGGGCAGCGGCGGGATGTTCCAGCGCTGCACCGCGACGATCAGGTGCCCGGTGCCCGTCACCGTGCGTGCGCCGTCGGTCACCGTCGCGACGACGTTCAGGTTGCCCGTGTTGTTGGTACCCATCCTGCGCGCGGGGTTCGGGCCCGCGTCGCCCGGCGTGAAGATGCCGGTCGACGCCTGCATCGTGCCGGCGAACTGCGTGTCTCGATCGCCCTTCGACTGATCGTCGAACGGCGCGACCGACCATTGCGCTGGCACGACGCCGATGCGGAACGGCTTGCCCGCACCGTCGACGCCCCACGCGACCGCGTCGAACCGCCCCTCGACCTTCGGCGTCGCGCCGCCGTTGCCGCCGATGCGCGCGACCGCGAAGTCGGGTTCGACCTTCACATCGCGGATCTCGCGATAGACCGCGAAGCCGTCCGCATGCGCGGCGCCGACGCTCACGCGGCGCGTGCCGGGCGCGCTGCCGTCGGCGGCCTTCACGCGCACCCGCACGTATTCGGGCGTGCGTTCGAGCACCGATGCGACCGTCACGCCCGCGCCGAACGCCGGCGTGCCCTGCAGGTTCGCGCCGACGATCGTCACGTCGGTCTCGCCGCCCGCCTTCACATACGCGGGCTGTACGGCGACGATCCGTGCGCGGCCGAGCCTGGCGGCATTGAAGTCGAGGCCGCGCTCGTCGTGCGCGTCGTCGAACATCCGGCCGCGCAATGCGCCGTCGCTCGCCATCAGCACCTGACGCATCGTCGTGTCGCCGACCTTCACGCTCGCGCGCCATTCGTAGCCCGTATAGAGCGTCGCGGTGCCGGTGCCGACGAGCGGGCTGCCGTCGGCGAAGCGGCCCTTCAGCTCGACGTCGAAGCGGTCGCCCGCGCCGCCCTTCACGGTCATCGTGCCGTACGCGTCGCCCTTGCCCGGCATGTGGCCGCCGAAGCTCCACGTGCCGGCGAGCGCGGTCGCGGGCGGATGGTGCTGCTTCCACGCGGTCCACGCGTTGCTGTCGTACGGGTAGTTTTTCGCGAGCATCGGCGCGATGTCGGTGAGCGCGATCTTCAGCCAGTCGCGGTCGCGGCCCATCGCCGAATACTCGATCGACGGCCACTGCCCGAGGTGGAAGTTCACGAGCTTGTCCCATTCGGCAACCGGCCGGCGCTGCAGCAGCGGACGCGCGGCCGAATGGCAGCGCGCGCACATCTGCTTGAATTGCTCGTTGTCGACGGTCTCCTGCGTGTTCAGGCGACGCTCGGGCGCATAGCGGAAATCCTTCGTCTCCGACGGTGCGAGACCCTGCGTATCCGACAGGTATTTCACGAGAATGCGGCGTTCGTCGTCGCTGATCGTGAGGCCGTGCATCGTCTGCATCCGCGCGATCGTCATCAGCCAGCCTTCCGGCGTCTTGCGCTGATGGCTGATGCGGCTCCACGAATCCTTCGACTCGGCCGCGTGACAGGCCGCGCATGTCTGGCTCAGGATCGCACGTGCGTCGCGCGGCGCCTGGGCCTGGGCGTGCACGGCACCCGAGGCCAGCGCGAACGCGCCGGCGGCGGCGACCGCGGCCGCGCGGGGCGGCCTGCTGCGTCGAATGAAAGTCTTGAACAAGGCTCTGCTCCTTTACGTGGGGTCTCGAATCGTCCGGCATGCAGCGCTGCAGCGTTTGTCGCACGCTCTTCAAGCACAGGCCGTGCCAATGGCCGACGTCGGCTTCGCCACAAGGAAAACACGCGCTTTTCCCGCCGAACGCTCGGGAAAATCCCGATTCAAACCCGCGCGCCGAACCGGCATTCGCGCGCCTTTGCGGTGGGTGGCCGGCGTGCACGGCCGCGTACTTGCCGCATGTCGCGTCTCACGTTGCATCGCGATTCTCAAATTGAGACGCAGCACGGCCGATGCGATGCGCTGCCGATCATGCGTGCACGCGCGGCCCGTCACGCCGCGTGCCCCGCGCCGCATGGCGCGTGTGGCGCATACGCGGGCCACCGCGCCGTCGTTGGTATGGAAGCTGCTTTTTGCCTCGTCACCCGAACCCGATGAGCGAGGAGCTTCCATGCAGGCAACGTTGTCGTTACTTCCGCAAACCCAGTCGTTCATCGCACGCACGCCGTCGATGCTGATCGGCGATGCGTGGCGCAGCGCCGAAAGCGGCGCGACCCTGGCCGTCCACAATCCCGCGACCGGCGACGAACTGTGTCGCGTGCCGGCGTCCGGCGCGGCCGACGTCGATCGTGCGGTGCGGGCCGCGCGCGAGGCGTTCGACGATTCCGCGTGGAGCCGCATGCGGCCGCGCGAACGACAGAACCTGCTGTGGCGCCTCGCCGATCTGCTCGAACGCGACGCGCAGCAGCTCGCCGAGCTCGAATGCGTGAACAACGGCAAGGGCGCGCAGATCGCGCGCGTGATGGACGTGCAGCTCGCGATCGACTTCCTGCGCTACATGGCGGGCTGGGCGACCAAGATCGAGGGCGCGACCGTCGACGTGTCGATGCCGCTGATGCCCGACAGCCAGTTCCACGGCTTCATCCGGCGCGAGGCGGTCGGCGTGGTCGGCGCGATCGTCGCGTGGAATTTCCCGCTGCTGCTCGCGTGCTGGAAGCTCGGCCCCGCGCTCGCGACGGGCTGCACGATGGTGCTGAAACCGGCGGACGAAACGCCGCTCACCGCGCTGCGGCTCGCGGAACTCGTGCAGGAAGCCGGTTATCCGGCCGGCGTGCTGAACGTCGTCACTGGCACCGGCGTCGAAGCGGGCGCCGCGCTCGCGCACCACCCCGACGTCGACAAGCTGACCTTCACCGGCTCGACCGAAGTCGGCAAGCTGATCGGCAAGGCCGCGATGGAATCGATGACGCGCGTGACGCTCGAACTCGGCGGCAAGTCGCCGACGATCGTGTTCGACGATGCGGACCCGGCCGTCGCGGCGTCGGGCGCGGCCACCGCAATCTTCTTCAATCACGGCCAGGTATGCTGCGCGGGCTCGCGCCTCTACGTGCAGCGCAAGCACTTCGATCGCGTGGTCGGCGACATCGCGGGCATTGCGAGCAACATGAAGCTCGGCAACGCGCTCGACCCGTCGGTCGACATGGGTCCGCTGATCTCCGCGAAACAGCAGAAGCGCGTGGCCGGCTACATCGAGCGTGGCCGCGAACTGGGCGCGCAGCTCGCATGCGGCGGCGAAGCGTACGGTCCCGGCTATTTCGTGAAGCCGACCGTGCTCGTCGACGTCGACCAGAAAGGCCCGCTCGTGCAGGAGGAAATCTTCGGGCCGGTGCTGGTCGCGATGCCGTTCGACACGATCGACGATGCGATCCGTCTCGCGAACGACACGCGCTACGGGCTTGGCGCGAGCATCTGGACCAACAACCTGTCGGCCGCGCACCGGATGATCCCGAAGATCCGTTCGGGCTCGGTCTGGGTCAATTGCCACAGTGCGCTCGATCCCGCGCTGCCGTTCGGCGGTTATCGCATGTCGGGCTTCGGCCGCGAGATGGGCGCGGCCGCGATCGAGCATTACACGGAACTGAAATCGGTGTTGATGAACGTGTGATCACGTCGCCGATGCGAGCGACGCCCGTGCCGCGCGGCGATGTCGCGCGGCGCGCGTGTTCCGCCCGCGTTCGCATGCTGCTGCGCTGTTCCCCGCCTGAAACGACGACGAGACACCCGATGCCCCGCCTCCCCGCTTCCCGCCGCACCTTCATGATCGCTGCCGCCGGCCTGTTTTCGGCCGCCGCGCTGCCGCGCACCGCATGCGCCGCGTCGCCGCTGCTCGATGAAGCCGACCCTGCCGCGAAGGCGCTCGGCTACCGTGCCGATGCCGCGCACATCGATCGCGCCGCGTTCGCGCGCTACGCCCCCGGCCAGGCGTGCGGCCGCTGCAGCCTGTACCAGGGCAACGCCGCCGACCCAAACGCACCATGTCCGCTGTTCGCCGGAAAACGGGTCGCGAACGGGGGCTGGTGCAACGCGTACAACGCGCGGACGTAAGCGCCGCCGTCACGCGAATTCCGCACGTCCTATCCGTCATGCACGCCGCCCCGACACGCTTGCCGAACACGGTCGCTCCGCAAGCGCGAATCGCCCGCACCGCCGTGCCCCGCCTGGGTCTTAGGTTTTTGACCGGATGGATTTATGCCGGGGCTTATGCCAGACTCGGCGGGCCTTTTTGCGTGCGGCCGCGCCGGATCGGACGGCCCGACATTCTCCTGAGGAGGGGCGACGTGCAAGACTACTTCCCTTCCGGCCAGCGCCTTCCGGACCGGCTGCAGGCAACCCGCCTGATTCGCGAACGCCTCAGTTCCGACGGCGTACTGCCGCAAGGTTGCCTGCGCATCGAAATCGACCAGTCGTGGCGCCGCAGCCTCGATCACGGCGTACGCTGGGACGACGACGCGCGGCTGAACCTGCATGAATTCTGCAACCTCGACGAGCTGCGCGACGCGAACCGCCTGCTGCTCGACGCGGCCGCGCCCGAGCTTGCATTCCTCGCCGAGCGCTGCGGACGCGACGGGATGATCCTGCTGGCCGATGCGCGCGCAACGATCCTGTCGGTCGACGGCGACGCGAGCCAGCTCGCCGCGCTCGGCATCGGCGACATCCGCGCCGGCGCGAGCTGGTGCGAATCGCTGCGCGGCACGAACGCGCTCGGCACCGCGCTCGTCGAAGGCTGCGCGGTCGCGATCGACAGCGGCGAGCATTTCCTCGGCCGGCTGAGCCGCTTCTCGTGCCGCTCGCTGCCGCTGTGCGATCCGCACGGCAAGCCGATCGGCGTGCTCGACCTCACGCGCGAAGGCGAGCTGCCGCTCACGCTCGACGGCATGTCGATGCTGATGAGCGCGGCGGCCACGCACATCGAGACCCGCCTGTTCGACGCGTATTTCCCCGAGCATGTCGTGCTCGTGTTCCATCCGCGTCACGCATATCTCGGTTCGAGCTGGAGCGGCGTGCTTGCCGTCTCGGAAGACGGCCGCATCGTCGCCGCGAACGCGCATGCGTGCGAACTGCTCGGCGCGACGCGCGACGCGCTCGTCGGCCGCCTCTGCGAAAGCGCGGTGCTCGCGCGCACGTCGTCGTTCATCGCGTTCGCCGAACGCGGCGGAATGCTGCGCATCGAAGGCGTCGACGCCACGTTTCACAGCAAGGCGCTGCGCCTGCCGCGCGCGACCGTCGTGCCGGCCTTGCGCGAACGCGCGCCGGCACCGGCCACTGCTACGCGCAACGACGCGGGCGCCCAGGCGCTCGCGGCCCTTGCCGGCCGCCAGCCGCGCCTGCTGCGCGCGCTGACGATGGCGCGGCAGGGGCTCAACAACGGACTGCCCGTGCTCGTGCAGGGCGAAACCGGCACCGGCAAGGAAGTCGTCGCACGCGCGCTGCACGACGCGAGCGCGCGCGCCGGCAAGCCGTTCGTCGCGGTGAACTGCGCGTCGATCCCCGAAGGGCTGATCGAGTCGGAGCTGTTCGGCTATCGCGACGGCGCGTTCACGGGTGCACGCAAGGGCGGCATGACGGGCCGGCTGATGCAGGCGCACGGCGGCACGCTGTTTCTCGACGAGATCGGCGACATGCCGCTGCACCTCCAGGCGCGCCTGCTGCGCGTGCTGCAGGAACGCAAGATCGCGCCGCTCGGCGCGGGCGACGAGCAGGCGATCGACATCGCGGTGATCTGCGCGACGCACCGCAACCTGCAATCGATGGTGCGCGACAAGAGCTTCCGCGAAGACCTCTACTACCGGATTCACGGCGTGAACGTGCTGCTGCCCGCGCTGCGCGAACGCGACGACGTCGACCTGATCGTCGCCGCGCTGCTCGCGCGGCTCGGCGCGCCGCACGTGAGCATGAACGCCGAACTCGCCGACGTGTTCCGCCAGCATCGCTGGCCCGGCAACATCCGCCAGCTCGAGATGGTGCTGCGTACCGCGCTCGCCGTGCGCGACGAGCACGACGACGTGCTCGGCCTCGACCATCTGTGCGATGGCTTCATCGACGGCGTGTGTCCGGCACCCGACACCTCGTTCGGGCTGATCCGCCGCCATGAGGACGACCTGATCCGCGAATCGCTCGCGCGTCACGACGGCAACGTCGCGGCCGCCGCGCAAACGCTCGGCATCAGCCGCGCGACGCTGTACCGCCGGCTCAAGCGGCTGCAGTCATGATGCCGCGCGCGCGTTCGTCCGAGCCCTTCGATACCGGCCGATCGGGCCGAGCGCGCCGATGCTGAAACTCGTCCTGCGCTTCGTGAAGACCGACGACCGCGCGCAGCTCGCGCGCGCGCTCGGCTGGCTGTACGGTTTCGTGCGCCCGCACCGGCTCGCGATCGCCGGCCTGCTCGCGCTGTCGGGCTGCGCATCGCTGCTCGCGCTCGCGCAACCGTGGCTCACGAAGGAGCTGATCGATCGCGGGCTCGTCGGCAAGGATTTCCGCATGCTCGTCGCGATCGCGTTCGCGATGGTGTTCGCCGGTTTCGTCGGCACGCTGCTCGGCGGCATCAATCGCTACCTGCATACGCGCCTGTCCGGCCGCGTGCTGTTCTCGCTGCGCAGCGCCGTCTATGCGCACCTGCAGCGGCTGTCGCCGTCGTTCTACGGACAGCGGCGCCTCGGCGACCTGCTGTCGCGCCTCGACGGCGACGTCGCCGAGATCCAGCGCTTCGCGCTCGACGCGCTGTTCTCCGCCGTATCGAACGTGATCGGGCTGGTCGGCACGCTGGCGCTGCTCGTCACGCTGTCGTGGAAGCTGTCGCTGCTCGCGCTGCTGCTGATTCCGTTCGAGATCCTGTGGCTGCGCACGATGCGCCGCAAGGTCGAGCGCGATGCACGCTCGGTGCGCGAAGGCGCGGCCGACGTGTCGTCGTTCCTAGTCGAAACGCTGCCCGCGATGAAGTTCATCCAGGCCGCCGGCCGCCAGCGCGCGGAACAGGCGCGGCTCGACGGCCTCGGCGATCGCTACATGGAACGGCTGCTGAAGCTGCAGGTCACCGAGTTCGTCACGCAGTCGGTGCCCGGCACGCTGACGTCGCTGTCGCGCGCGGGCGCCTTCATCGTCGGCGGTTACTGGGTGATCCGCGGCGACTGGCCGCTCGGCTCGCTGATCGCGTTCTCGAGCTATCTCGGGATGGCGATCGGCCCGGTGAAGAGCCTGCTCGGGCTCTACGTCGCGCTGCAGCGGATGACGGTCAGCCTCGGCCGCGTGATGGAGCTGCAGCGCGCGCCGGTGGCCGTGCAGCCGCCGGCCGACGCGCGCGAACTGCCGCCGCGCGGCGATCTCGAATTCGTCGACGTGTGGTTCGCACACGACGCGCGCGCGCAGCCGGTGCTGCGCGGCGCCGATGCGCGCGTGCCGGCCGGCAGCAAGGTCGCGCTGTCCGGACTGTCGGGCAGCGGGAAATCGACGCTGATCGACCTGATGCAGCGCTTCTACGACCCACAGCGCGGCAGCGTGCGAATCGACGGCATCGACCTGCGCGACGTCGACCTCGACGCGCTGCGCCGCCACGTTGCGGTCGTGAGCCAGGACATCGTGCTGTTTCGCGGCAGCCTCGCCGACAACCTCCGCTACGCGGCGCCGCTCGCGACGCATGACGACATCGTGCATGCGTCACGCGCCGCGCAGCTCGACGAGCTGATCGCGACGCTGCCGGGCGGGCTCGACGGACCCATCGGCGAACGCGGGCAGCAACTGTCCGGCGGGCAGAAGCAGCGCATCGCGATCGCGCGCGCGCTGCTGCAGGCGCCGGCGATCCTCGTGCTCGACGAGGCGACGTCGGCCGTCGACGAAGCGACCGAGCGGCAGGTCATCGCACAGATCGACACGCTGTTCGGCGATCGCACGCGCATCCTCGTCAGCCACCGCGCATCGACGCTCGCCGGCGTCGACCTGCATTTCGAACTCGCGGACGGACGGCTCGCGCGGCGCACGCACCGGGACGTCGCACATGCGTGACGACGGAAGCGTGCGCGTGGGTGTGGTCGACAGCGGCTATCCGCCGTCGCTGAGCGCGCGCGTGGTCGACGCGCGGCGCTTCTCGCTCGACGATGCTTTGGTACTGCGGACCGGCGCCGCCGAGCCCGACCGGCTCGGCCACGGCAGCGCAATCTGCGCGACGCTCGCAACCGCCGCGCCGGATGCGACGCTGGTCGTCGCGCAGGTATTCGACGCGCGTGGCGTGACGAGTGCCGCGCAAATCGCGCATGCGCTCGACTGGTTGCTCACGCAACAGGTTCGCGTGATCAACCTGAGCCTCGGCGTGCGCGCCGATCGCGACGCGCTGCGCGACGCGTGCGCAGCCGCCGTCGCGCAACGTGTGACCGTCTTCGCGTCGAGCCCCGCGCAGGGCGCGCCGGTGTTTCCGGCGCGCTATCCGGGCGTCGTGCGCGTCACGGGCGATGCACGCTGCGCGCCGGGCCAGTGGTCGTGGCTCGACAGCGCGCAGGCCGACTTCGGCGCGGTCGTGTCGAGTGGCGCACTGCGTGCACCGGCCGGCGCGAGCATCGCGTGCGCGGCGCTCAGCGGCCACGCGGCGCGCTGGTTCGCCCGGCATCCCGAGGCCGATACGCAGACACTGCTCGCGCATCTGCGCGAAAACGCGACCTACCTCGGCGTCGAGCGGCGCACGCACGCGTCATGAGCCGCGCATCGATCGTCGTGCTCGGCGCGGGGCCGGCGGGCGCTGCCGCCGCGCTCGGGCTCGCGCGGCTCGGCTATCCGGTCACGGTCGTCAGCGAATGGCGGCGTTTCGATGCGGTCGAAGGCGTGTCCGATCGCGTGCTGCAGGGGCTGCATCATGCCGGGCTCGTGCAGGCCGCCGCATGCGCGTTGCCGCCCTGTGCGCGCACGACGCGCTGGAACGGCGACACGCGCACGCTCAATCACGAACACCTGATCGAGCGCCCCCGGTTCGACGCGGCGCTGCGCCGCGATCTCGCCGATGCGGGCGTGGCGGTGCGCGAAGCGACGATCCGCGCGGTACAGGCTGCCGGCGACGGGCATGCGATCCGCACCGACACGCCCGACGGTGAGGAAACGCTGCACGCGGCGTTCGTCATCGAGGCGCGCGGCCGGCTCGCGCCGCTCGCGCGCGATGCGATCCGCGGGCCGCAGACGCTGAGCCTGCTGAACGTATGGCAGGGTGCGCCCGGCGACGCGGCCTCGGCGATCGAGAGTTTGCCGGACGGCTGGGCGTGGATGGCGCGCCTGCCCGACGGCCGTCGCTACTGGCAGGCGACACTCGACGTCGCGACCACGACGCTGCCGCCGCGCGACACGCTGCCCGCCTGGTGCGCGACGCTGCGGCACACGCCGCTCGCGCGTGACTTCTTCGGGGCGGATAGCCCGGCTACTGCCGCCGATGCGCGCGTGTTCGCACGCACCAGCAGCGCGACGCTGTGCGGCGATACCGGCGGCGCGAACTGGCTGCGCGTCGGCGACGCCGCGATGGCCGTCGATCCGCTGTCCGGCAACGGCATCTTCCAGTCGCTGTCGTCGGCGCTGCAGGCGCCGGCCGTCATCCATACGCTGCTCGCGCATCCCGAGCGCGCGGCCCTCGCGCTGCGCTTTCACGAGCGAAGGATTACCGCGCTGTTCATGCGTTTCGCGCGAATCGGCCGCGATTTCTACGCGCTCGACACGCAGTGGCCGGACCGGCCGTTCTGGCATGCGCGCCGCGCGTGGCCCGACGATGCTCCAGCGCATCGCGCGCCCGATTTTGACGCGCTCGCGATCGAGCGGGCGCCGGTGATCGACGGCGACACGATCGCCGAAGCCGACGTCGTCACGAGCCCCGACCAGCCGCTCGGGATCTGGCATCTGCAAGGCATTCCGCTCGCGCCGATCGTCTCTGCGCTGCGCAAGCGGCCGGCCGCGCAGGTGCTGGCGTCGTTCACGCCGCAACAGGCCGCCCTCGTGCGGCGCTGGCTCGAAACGCAGGGGTATCCGTTCGAGCGCGCTTGACGGGCGCTTTCCCGCTTCTTTCCCGCTTCTTTCCCGCTTCCGTCCCTCTTCCCGCTCGCATCATCCCGCTTCGCCAACCCGCGACTCACGCGCCTCTTCGCCTGCCCGATCCCGCACGACCCGTGCGTCTCAACTTGAGACGCCGCGTGCGACACACGATGCGAATTGCTACGCGATGTGCGCGCGATCAAGTCCGGTTCGACGACCGAATCACGATGAAACGGAACGCCGCCGGCGCACCGCGGTCTTGAAACGGGTGATGGCATGCCATCTGCTTATCGAAGGTCACGCGCGGCACACACCGCGCGCCGGACCATCGACCGTTTCATCTTTCGAGCCCGCATCCCACATGAAAAAAGCACGCTTCATCCTGTCGGCAGGATTCCTGATCGGTTGCGCGAACGCGCATGCACAAAGCTCCGTGCTGCTGTTCGGCGTACTCGACGAAGGCATCAACTACACGAGCAATGTCGGCGGCAAGTCGTCCTGGCAGATGGCGAGCGGCGATCTCGCGACGAGCCGCTGGGGCATCAAGGGCAACGAGGATCTCGGCGGCGGACTGCACGCGATCTTCGATCTGGAGAGCGGCTTCGCCGTCGAAAGCGGCCAGCTCGGTTACGGCGGCCGCCTGTTCGGCTTCCAGTCGTATGTCGGTCTGCAGTCGGACCGGCTCGGCACGCTGACGCTCGGCCGCCAGTTCGATACCGTCGCCGACACCATCGGACCGCTGACCGCCAACGGCAGCTGGGCCGGCTTCCTGTTCTCGCATCCGCTCGACAACGACAACACCGATGCGTCGTTCCATGCGAACAATGCGGTGAAATACACGAGCCCGGCGTTCGGCGGCTTCGCGGGTACGGTGATGTATGGACTCAGCAACCTCGCCGGCGGCTTCGCGCAGAACCGGATGCTCGGCGTCGGCCTGAACTACACGTATCAGACGCTGTCGATCGCCGCCGTCTACGAAAACATGTCGAACCCCGGCACCACGACGGGCGGCGCGCTGACGCCGGACGACACGGATTTCGTCGCAGGCAACCAGAAGATCTACGGAATCGGCGTGAACTACGGGATCGGGGCCGCGACGCTCGGCGCCGTCTATTCGCACGTGAACGTCGGCCAGCCCGATGCGTCGCTGTATGCGGGCAGCCTCGGCCTCGCGAACGCGCGGCTCACGTTCGACAACTTCGAAGTCAACGCGAAGTACAACGTGACACCGGCCTTTCTCGTCGGCGGCATGTACACGTATACGCGCGGCGGGCTCGATCGGGCCGGCGCGAAATCGTCGCTGCACTGGAACCAGGTCGGCGCGATGGCGCAGTACCTGCTGTCGAAGCGCACGTCGGTCTATACGCAGGTCGCGTATCAACTCGTCGGCGGCAGCGCAACCGGCACGCCCCTCGACGGCGGGCTCGTGCCCGGCTCGCCGGGCGCGTCGTCGAATGGGCACCAGCTCGTCGCGCGCGTCGCGCTGAATCACACGTTCTGATCACGTGCGGCGCGTGCCGCATCGGGAACGCATGCGGCGCGCGCGGCGCTCAGAACCCCTGCATCGTCACGGTCGGATCGACGACCAGATGGACGACGCCGTAGATCACCGCGCCGACCAGCAGCGCGAGCAAGATCGCGACGAACGGCAGCAGCGTGAAGTTGACGTTCGCGAGATCCGACGCGTGCGCCTTGCTGTTGCGCACGCCGAAGAAACTCCACAGAACCAGGCGGATCATGCTGAACAGTTTCATGACGTTGCTCCTTTCCTCTATCGGTTGACGCTATCGTCGATCCGACCGGCCTCCGGAAAAAGAAGCAGTTGCACGCGGTTTTTGCGCAGCACGCGTCATGCGACCGCGTGTCGCAGGGTCGTCGCCTCTATGTCGCCTGTGCATCAGCAGTCGAGCACGAGCGGCTCCGCGGCCCCTTCGGCGGGCCGTGCGACGCATAGCAGCGCGCAGCCGGGTTCGATCGCCGCATCGTGCGACTGCACGTAATCGACCGCACCGGACAGCACGCGCGTCGCACATGTGCCGCACGACCCCGACCGGCATTCGGACGGCACCGCGACGCTCCGGCCTTCGGCGAATTCGAGCAGCGTGCCGTCGGCGGGCGTCCATGCGGCGTCGCGTGCCGAGCGGCGGAACACGACCGGCACGCTTGCCGCCGGCGGCGCCCCGGCCGCGCGGGTCGCGCTGCGCACGACGCTCGACGGCCCGAACGCCTCGAAGCGGATACGCTCGTCCGGCACGTTCAGCGCGCGCAATCCGTCGTACATATCGCGCATGAACGCGGCGGGTCCGCACAGGTAGAAATCGTAGTCGTCGAACGGCAGGATGCGCTTCAGTTGCGCGATGTCGACACGGCCCGGTCGCGCCGCGCCGTCGCGCTGCGGCCGGCTGTCGAACCAGTGCAGCGATACGCGCGGGTCCGCGTCCGCGATGCGCGTCAGTTCCGCTGCAAACGGCCGGTCGGCCGTATCGCGCGCGCCGTGCACGAACACCACGCGGCGCGACGGTGCGTCGGCGGCCAGCGCGCGGCGCAGCATCGCGATCATCGGCGTGATGCCGATGCCGGCCGACACCAGCACCGCCGGACGCGGGCTCGCGACGTCGAACGTGAAGCGGCCGCGCGGCATCTGCGCATCGAGCGTCATGCCGGCACGCGCGTGGTCGTGCAGCCAGGCCGATACGCGTCCTTCGCGCTTCACGGTGATCCGGTAATGCGATGCGCCGGGTGCATCGGACAGCGTGTAGCTGCGGATCGTCGGCGAAGCTTCGTCCGGCAGCGCGACGCGCAGCGTCAGATGCTGCCCGGCTTCGTAGGCCGGCAACGCGTCGCCGTCCGCCGCTTCGAAATGAAACGAGCGGATCGCGCGCGCTTCGTCGACGATCTTCGCGATGCGCAGCGGGCGCCAGCTGGAGGGGGATGAGGACGCAGGTGCAGGTGCAGGTGCGGATACCGCCGGCACACCAGCCCTCGCCCTCCCCGCAAACTGCGGCGCCCGCTCAACCGCCGACCACCGAAACGGCAGCACACCCCGCGTGCGCCGCACTTCGCGCACGTGAAACCGCACGACCCGCTGCGCGCCGTCGAACGACGCGACGAGCGGCCCGTCCCACACGATCTCCGCGTGCGCAGCGACATACAGCAGGTCACCGCTGTCGAAATCGACGAACAGCAGCCCCGCGCGCGGATCGTGCTGCAAGTTGCCGAGCGTATTGAAGAAGCGGTTGCCGCTGAAATCCGGCGTCGTCAGCGTGTGCGCGTCGTCGACGCGCACGAAGCCGGGCATGCCGCCGCGATGCGACACATCCGCACCGCGCGCGGCACCCGCACCGGCCGACGTGTTCGCACTCGCGACGAAGAACGTATCGGCCTGCGCGAGCAGCGCGCGATCCGCGTCGCTCAGCCGGTCCGACACGTCGGCCGCGATGGACGCATCGCCTTCGCGCGGCACGAACGTCGGCGTGCGGCCCTGAATGTACTTCGCACAGTTGCCGAAGCTCTGCTCGACCGCGATCGTCAGCGCGCCGCCGTCGACCGCGCGCACGACGCCGTTCACGCGATTGCGCCGGCGCGTGTCGAACTCGATCCCGAGCCCGCCGAGCGGCACGCCGGGCTGCCATGCACCGGCCAGCGGATCGCCGGGCAGCGCGTCGCCGTCGATGCGCAGCGTGCGCGCGTCCGGCGTCGTCACGAAGCCAGGCATCCCGACCCGCAGCGTCGCCCACGGCTGGCCGTCCGGATCGACGCCGCCGAGCACGAAGAACGGCAACTGCGCGAAGAACGTGCGGTGCTGGTCCGGCATGAAGCGCCGGATGCCGCGCCGGCCGGCCGCGTCCGCGGCCTGCGTCACGCCCGCGCGCTGCTGCATGGCCAGCTCGCCCGCATGAAACGGCGCAACATCCAGTTCCCAGCCCGGTACGGCGGCAGTCGGCGCGGTCATCGTGTTCTCCCGGTGAAATCGCGGCTTCGCCGTCAGGCGGCGAGCAGGCCGGCGCGGGTCGGCGGCATCGCGACGAAGCCCGGCAGCGCCTCGACGCGCGCGAGCCACGCGCGCACATGCGGATACGGTTCGAGCGACACGCCGCCTTCCGGCGCGTGCGCGATGTACGTGTAGGCAGCGATGTCGGCGATCGTCGGTTGCGCGCCCGCGGCGAACGGCTTGCCGGCGAGTTCCTGGTCGATCACGGCGAGCACCTTCGCGGCCGTGCGCTTGGCCGCGTCATGATCGAGCGGCGCGCCGAACACGGTGACGAGCCGCGCGGCCGCCGGCCCCGTTGCGATGGGCCCGGCCGCGTACGACAGCCAGCGCTGCACGGTCGCCGCGCCGGCGGTATCGTCGGGCAGCCAGTGCGCGTCGCCGTAGCGCTTCGCGAGATACACGAGGATCGCGTTCGAATCGGCGAGCACGGTGCCGTCGTCGTCGATCACCGGCACCTGGCCGAGCGGATTGAGCGCGAGGAACGCAGGTTCGCGCTGCGCGCCGGCCGCGAGGTCGACGTCGACGGTCTCGAACGGCAGCCGGAGGAGCGACAGGAACAGCCGGACGCGATGCGCGTGCCCGGACAGCGGGAACGAATAGACACGAACCGGACGGGCGGGCTTGCTGGCGGCTGGCATGGGAAAGCTCCTGGATCTCGCGCCGCCGGGAATCGGCGACGAACGGCCCCAGCGTAGCGCTCGCCGTTCGAGGCCAGAAGACGGATAATCGCTGAAACATTATCCGCTTCCATAGGACAATCGACGATGGCCGATCTGCGCGACGTGAACCTGAACCGGCTGGCGATCTTCGTCGCGGTGGTCGATGCCGGCTCGCTGACGGCCGCGGCCGAGCGGCTCGGCCTCGCGAAGACGGTCGTCAGCACGCACATGCAGCGCCTCGAATCCGAGGTCGGCGCGAACCTGCTGGTGCGCACCACGCGACGGCTGAGCGTGACCGATGCGGGGCGCGCGTTCTACGACGCGTGCCGCGACATCGTGCGCGCGACCGAAAGCGCGCTCGACGCGGTGTCGTCCGACGCCGGGCCGCTGCGCGGCACGCTGCGCGTGAGCGTGCCGATCGACTACGGCGCGCTGGTCGTCGCGCCGGCGGTCGTCGCGCTGCGCGACGCGCATCCGCGGCTCGACGTCGAGCTGATCGCGAACGACCGCATCGCCGATCTCGTCGCGGACAATCTCGACGTCGCGATCCGCATCGGCCGCCTCGCGGATTCGAACTATCGCGCGGTGCAACTCGGCGAGTACGAAAAATGGCTGGTCGCGAGCCCCGCGTTCGTCGCGCGGCACGGGCTGCCGCGCGACCCGGACGCGCTCGCCGCGCTGCCGTTCGTGATGCTGTCGACGCTGTCGCGCCCGCATACGCTCGAACTCGACCACGCGCGCGGCGGCCATGCGTCGGTGCGTTGCGTTGCGCCGGTCGTGTCGAACACCGCGACGGCCTGTCGCGCGATCGCGCTCGCGGGCGGAGGCTTCGGGCTCCTGACGGATTTCTCGATCGCGGAGGATGTCGCGGCCGGCCGGCTCGTGCGGCTGCTGCCCGCGTGGTGCTCGGCGCGGGCCGGGATCCATGCGGTGTATCCGTCGACGCGGTTGCCGTCGCCGAAGGTGCGCGCGTTCATCGACGCGATGAAAGCAAGGATCGCGGCAACGGCCGCCGTGCCGCGTGCGCGCGCGACACGGGTGCGACGCGCCGACGATTGAAAAGGCAACCGTCTGTCACATGAACTTCACGTAGCGTCGCCTTTTGGCGGCCGCTTCGCGTTTCGAGTCTCTTCGGGTTCGTACACAACGCGAGTTCGTATTCCTGCGCGAAGGCCTTGCAGCTACGCACGGCGTTCGCGCGACGGCACGCGACATACACACGCCCGACCGCCTACCCCGCTTCCCGCAACGTCCCCAGCAGCACCTTCCTGCAACTCGCGACCATCTGCGCCTCCGGGTCGCGATACCCGGTGAGCAGCCACGCCGCGCCGACGTTCGTCATCGCGCCGACCAGCGCGAGCCCGACGAGCCGCTGCTCGGTGCGCTCGGCGGGTGTCGTGGCCTCGCGGGCCGCGCCGATCGCCATGATCAGCTTGCCGAAGTCGAGCAGCATCCGCTGGTACGTCATGTCGGTATCGGCGCTCACGCCCATCACCTCGAGCAGCAGCACGCGCGCCGCGCATGGATCGCGCAGGAAGTCGAAGAACGCGGCGAGCCCCGCGTCGACGCTTTCGCGCAGATCGCCGCCGCGCTCGGCCACCGCGCGTGCGACCGCGTCGTGCAGCTGCTGCGCGTGATGCAGGTAGGTGCAGCGCAGCAGATCCTCGGTGCTGTCGAACGCCGCATAGAAATAACGGTCGTTGAGCTTCGCTTCCTGGCAGATCGACCGCACGGTCGCCTTGCGGAAGCCGACCGTGCCGAACACGCGCGTCGCCGCGCGGATCAACGCATCGCGCCGCTCGGCGGCCCGCACCTCGGGCGCCACGCCGCCGTACGCCCGGCCCCGTTTTTCCGTTTCGAGTGCTTTCTCCATTTCGCTATTTGACATCAGGACACCCGAAAACTAAAGTGGTGACGAATAACACCACAATAGGCACGCCGCCGATGCAGCGCAAGCGGAACGGGAGGAACGACGCATGAAGGGGTTTTCCGGCAAGGTCGCCGCGATCACGGGTGCCGGTTCGGGCATGGGCCGCAGCCTCGCGGTCGAACTCGCGCGGCGCGGCTGCGAGGTGGCGCTCGCCGACGTCAACGATGTCGGGCTCGCCGCCACCGCGGCCGCGTGCGCGAAGCACGGCGTGCGCACGAGCACGCGGCGGCTCGACGTCGCCGACCGCGACGCGGTGTTCGCGTGGGCCGATTTCGTGCGCGCCGAACACGGCAAGGTCAACCTGGTCTTCAACAACGCGGGCGTGTCGCTGGCCGCGAGCGCCGAGACTGCGCGCATCGCCGATCTCGAATGGATCGTCGGCATCAACTTCTGGGGCGTCGTGCATGGCACGCAGGCGTTCCTGCCGCACCTGCGCGCGTCGGGCGACGGGCACGTGATCAACACGTCGAGCCTGTTCGGGCTCGTCGCGATGCCGACGCAGAGCGCGTACAACGCGACCAAGTTCGCGGTGCGCGGCTTCACCGAGGCGCTGCGGATGGAACTCGAACTCGACGGCGCGCCGGTCAGCGCGACCTGCGTGCATCCGGGCGGCGTCGCGACCAGCATCGTCGACGCGAGCCGCGTCGACACCAGCATCCACGCGCTCACGGGCCAGGACGAAGCGACCCACCGCCGCCAGGCGAACCGCCTGATCAACGCGACGACGGCCGACGACGCCGCGCGGCAGATTCTCGCCGGCGTCGAGCGCAATGCGCGCCGCGTGCTGATCGGCGCCGACGCGCGCCGCCTCGACAAGCTCGCGCGCCTGCTCGGCGCCGGCTACCAGCGGCTGGTGCTGCGCCACGTGCGCCGCGCCCGCGCACGCAATCTCGACCGCGCGTCGGCGCCCGCCGCGCTCTCGCCCCACCCGACCAAGGATCCCGCATGACCTCGACGACGACGACCGACCGGCGCGACGCGCCGTCCGCCTCGGGCGACGCCCGTGACCTCGACGTGCTGATCGTCGGCGCCGGCCTGTCCGGCATCGGCGCCGCCTATCACCTGAAAAAGCGCTGCCCGCATGCGAGCGTCGCGATCGTCGAGGCGCGCGACGCGATCGGCGGCACCTGGGACCTGTTCCGCTATCCTGGCGTCCGTTCGGATTCCGACATGTTCACGCTCGGCTACAGCTTCCGCCCGTGGCACAGCGACAAGGCGATCTCGGACGGCCAGACGATCCTCGACTACATCCGCGACACCGCGCGCGCGCACGGCATCGACAAGACGATCCGCTACGGCCAGAAAGTGGTCGCGGCCGACTGGGATTCGAACCGCGCGCGCTGGACGGTGCGCATCGAGCGCACGCGGGACGGCGCGCTCAACACGCTGGTCTACACGTGCCGCTTCCTCTACATGTGCAGCGGCTATTACGACTACGACGGCGGCTACCTGCCCGACTGGGCCGGCATGGAATCGTTCGAAGGCCGGATCGTGCATCCGCAGCAATGGCCGAAGGACCTGTCGTACGCGAACCGGCGCGTCGTCGTGATCGGCAGCGGCGCGACGGCCGTCACGCTGGTGCCGTCGATGGCGGCCGATGCGAAGCACGTGACGATGCTGCAGCGCTCGCCGACCTACATCGTGTCGCTGCCCGCCCGCGACAGGATCGCGAACGCGTTGCGCCGCGTGCTGCCGTCGCGGCTCGCGCACCGGCTCGTGCGCATGAAGAACGTACTGCTGACGATGTACCTGTACAACGTGTCGCGCCGCAAGCCCGAGCGGACGAAGCGGTTCATCATCCGCGCGGCCGGCAGGCAGCTCGGCCCCGATTTCGACGTCGCGAAGCACCTGACGCCGCGCTACATGCCGTGGGACCAGCGCGTGTGCCTCGTGCCGAACGGCGACCTGTTCAAGTCGATCCGCGCGGGCCGCGCATCGATCGTCACCGACGAGATCGAGCGCTTCACGCCGACCGGCCTGAAGCTGAAAAGCGGCCAGCAGCTCGACGCGGACGTGATCGTCACCGCGACCGGGCTGAAGGTGAAGCTGCTCGGCGGCGCGCGCGTCACGGTGGACGGCCACGCGGTCGATTTGCCGCAGACCGTGTCCTATAAAGGAATGATGTACAGCGACGTGCCGAACCTCGCGTCGTCGTTCGGTTACACGAACGCGTCGTGGACGCTGAAGGCCGAGCTGATCGCGCGCTACGTGTGCCGGCTGCTCAACCACATGCGCGCGAACGGCTACGACACCTGCGTGCCGCGGCTCGGCGCCGGTGACCTCGGCGACGTGCCGGCGGTGAACCTGAGCTCGGGCTACATCCAGCGCGCGGCCGGCATCCTGCCGAAGCAGGGGCACCGCAAGCCGTGGAAGTTCCACCAGAACTACGTGCTCGATCTCGCGTCGCTGAAGTTCAGCGGGCTCGCCGATTCGGCCATGCAGTTCGAACGCCGCGCGAAAGCCGGCCCGGCCGCCGCGCCGGTCGCCGAACCCGTACTCGAAACCCGTTGAGGCCGACATGAGCCATACGCTTCACCTGATCCAGAACGTGCTGCTCGGCGTCGTCGCGATGCTCGCCGCGCTCGCGCTGTTTTCCGGCTACGTCGCGCGTCGCGTGACGCGCGCGTTTCCGCCCGAAGGCCGCTTCGTCGACATCGGCGGCGACCACATCCACTACGTCGAGTACGGCAGCGGGCCGCCGCTCGTGTTCGTGCACGGGCTCGCCGGGCAGATGCGCAACTTCGCGTACCTGCCGCTCACGCGCCTCGCGCAGCACCATCGCGTGATCCTCGTCGACCGGCCCGGCGCCGGCCGCTCGCTGCGCGGCGCCGGCTCGCAGGCGAACGTGTTCGCGCAGGCCCGCACGATCGCCGCGTTCATCGACGCGCTGAAGCTCGACCGGCCCGTGCTCGTCGGCCATTCGCTCGGCGGCGCGATCGCGCTCGCGGTCGGGCTCGACCATCCGGAGCGCGTGAGCCGGCTCGCGCTGATCGCGCCGCTGTCGCACGAGCAGACCGAGCCGCCGGCACCGTTCAAGCCGCTGATGCTGCCGTCGCCGCTGGTGCGCCGCTTCGTGTCGTGGACGTTCGCGATCCCGCTGACGATCCTGACCGGCCGCAAGGCAGTCGATCAGGTGTTCGCGCCGGAAGCCGTGCCGCGCGACTTCCCGGTGAAGGGCGGCGGGCTGCTCGGGCTGCGGCCGCACGTGTTCTACGCGACGGCGACCGACCTGCTGTCGGCCCCCGTCGACCTGCCCGCGATGGTGCGCCGCTACGCGGACCTCGCGCTGCCGGTCGACGTGCTGTACGGCCGCGCCGATCCGATCCTGAACTGGCGCACGCACGGCGAAGCGCTCGCGCAGAAGTCGGCGCGCGTGCGGTTGAAGGTCGTCGAAGGCGGGCACATGCTGCCGGTCACGATTCCCGACGCAACGGCGGACTGGCTGCTCGAAGTCGCCGCCGCGCCGGTCGACGCGCCGGTGCAGGGCGCGCACGTCGAGCATTGAGCGTCGGCGGGCCTGCCGGCCGCGCCGCGGCGCGCGCCGGTCAGGCTTCGTCGTCGGGCAGCGGCAGCCCGAGCTCCGCGATGACCTCGCGCGCGCTGCGGAACGCCTCGACCGCCGCCGGCGCGCCCGCGTACAGCGCGCTGTGCAGCAGCACCTCGCGGATCTCGACGAGGCTCGCGCCGTTGTTGAGCGCGCCACGCACGTGGCCCTTCAGTTCCGTACCGCGGCCGAGCGCCGCCAGCATCGCGCACGTGCAGAGGCTGCGCGTCTTCAGGTCGATGCCGCCGCGCTGCCACGTGCTGCCCCACGCGTGCTCGTTCAGCCAGTTCTGCAGCGGACGCGAAAAACCGTCGAGGTCGCGCATCGCGCGCTCGACGAATGCCTCGCCCATGACTTCGGTGCGGCGCGCCTTGCCCTGTTCCCTGTCCTGTTCGCTCATGTCGTGTCCTGTCTGAAGTCGTGGCCGCTTCGGCGTCGCCCGCGGCCGGGTGGGTTCGCGTCATGTTCGCGGCGCGCGGGCGTTTCGTCAAAGACCGTGCCCTCGGGGCGCGGCCGGCTGCGTCACACGCGGAACACCGGGCCGAACGCTACGTAACATCCAGCCCGGCGTTACGGCACCTTACGGGAACATCACGGCGCGCACAGCGGCGCAACCGGCGCGCCCGTCCCGCGAAAGCCCCATTCCTCCGTTTAAATCGCGCCGATATTCCCGATTCCCGCAACAAAGCGCCGGCGCATTGCGCGGAAGATGTCATGGCGCGGAATTTGCAGTAATGGCCCGGACACAACTTCCAATGTCGAGGCCACCATGCACCATTACTTAAAGAAGACGACGGTATCGCTGGCCGTCCTGTCGCTGCTCTCGCTGTACGGCTGCGGCTCGGTCGACGGGCCGGTCACGCCGTCGATCAAGCCGAGCACGTCGGGGACTTCCGGGACTTCGGGGACTTCCGGAACGTCCGGCGGCGGCTCGTCGGGTACGTCCGGCGGCGGTAGTTCGGGGACGTCGGGTTCGTCGGGGACTTCGGGTACGTCGGGCACCTCCGGTACTTCGGGTACTTCCGGTACTTCGGGCACCTCCGGCACGTCGGGCACTTCCGGCACGTCGGGCACCTCCGGCACGTCGGGCACCTCCGGTACGTCGGGCACCTCCGGCACCTCGGGCACTTCCGGCACTTCCGGCACTTCCGGCACTTCCGGCACTTCCGGCACGTCGGGCACCTCCGGCACTTCCGGCACCTCGGGCACCTCGGGCACCTCGGGCACCTCCGGCACCTCGGGCACTTCCGGCACGTCGGGCACTTCCGGTACGTCAGGCACTTCCGGCACGTCGGGCACCTCCGGCACCTCGGGCACTTCCGGCACGTCGGGCACTTCCGGTACGTCGGGCACTTCCGGCACCTCGGGAACGTCCGGCACGTCGGGCACTTCCGGTACTTCAGGCACCTCCGGCACCAGCGCCACCCCGCTGGGCAACGTCCTCCAGCAAACCGGCACGCTCGTCACGGGACTGGGCACGACGATCGCGAACGGCGGGTCGCAGGTCGGCGGCGTACAGGTCCCCGGCACGAACCCGACGACGGCCACCAGCATCGGCAATGCGGTCACCAGCCTCGGCAGCGGCGTGCAGTCGCTCGGCAACGGCGTCGCGGCCGGCCTTGGCTCGATCGGCGTGTCGCCGAACCCGCTCGGCCCGACGCTCACGTCGACCACCGGCCTGCTGACCGGCGCCGGCGGCGCCGTCAACAACCTCGGCAACGCGGTGACGAGCCTCGGCACCGGTCCGCTGGCGCCGCTCGCGCCGGCGACGACCCTGGTCGGCAGTCTCGTCAACACGGTCGGCACCGCGGTCAACTCCACCGCATCGGCGCTCAACACGGCGCTGAACAGCGCGCCGGTCCAGCAACTCGAGACGCAACTCGGCAGCGTGATCAACCCGATCACCAACACGCTGACCGGCGGCGTCACGACGCCTGGCGCCACGCAGACGCTCGGCAACGCGACCCTGCTCGGCGCGCCGCTCAGCGGCCTGCTGAACACGCTCGGCAGCGGCCTCGGCCTCGCCGGTACGCAGGTCGGCAACGCGACCGGCAACCCGGTCGGCACGAGCGCGGGCGGCAGCGTGTCCCAGCTCGGCAACACGGTGTCGTCGACCGGCGGCCTGCTGTCCAGCGGCAGTTCCAGCAGCGGCACTAATCCGCTCGCCCCGATCACGGGCGTGCTCGGTTCGCTGACGGGCGCCCTCGGCGGCGGCAGCAGTTCGAGCGGCTCCGGCGGCACCAGCGGGACGAGCGGCACCAGCGGCGGCCCGCTCGCGCCGATCACGGGCCTGCTCGGCACGGTGACGGGCGCCCTCGGCGGCCTCGGTTCGAGCGGTACGGGCGGCACCAGCGGCACGAGCGGTACCAGCAGCTCGGGCGCCGGCAGCCTGCTGGCACCGGTCACCGGCCTCGTCAACTCGCTGACGCCGCTTGGCGCGAGCCTCACCGGCACGGTCACGACGCCGGGCGGCAACCTGACCGGCAACCTCGGCGGTGCGCTGACGAGCGGCCCGGTCGGCACGCTGACGGGCTCGCTGACGTCGGCGGCCGGCACGCTCGGCGCAGTCGGCACGGCCAGCCCGGGCGGCGCGGCCGGCACGGTGACGACGCCGTCCGGCAGCGGCACCGTCACGGCCGGCCTGACCGGCAGTTCGAACGGCGGCACCGCGGCTGGCGCGACCAACCTGCTGGCACCGGTGACGAACCTGCTCGGCGGCCTGCTCGGCACCGCCCCGAAGAAGTAACGCGTCACGTATCAGAACCACAGGCCAATGGCCGGGCACATACCAATCCAAAGCCCGGCCGATGGCCGGCGCCACCCGCCAAGCGGGGGCGCCGGCCGTCATCCCGACGAGGATCCGATCATGAATTCCACGCTCGACGGCATCGCCGCGGTCCAGGACCGCCCGCCCCGTTCCGCCACGCCGTTCCGCGCCGGCCTGCTCGGCATCGCGGCCGGTCTCTTCGCGCTGTGGATCACGCGCGACCAGCCGAGCCTCGATGCGGCCACGCGCGCGGTCGTCGCCAGCCTCGCGATCATCGGCACGATCGCGCTGCACGAAATCTTCATCTCGCGCGTCTATCTGCGCCCGAGCGCGGGACTGTCGCGCCAGGCCGTGCGCCCGCTCGGGCTCGCCCGCGTCGCGACGCGGCTCGGCGCGCTGACGTCGATCTACGCCGGCATCGCCGCGATCTACTGGCTGCTGCCCGAATATCACGGCGCGTTCTACCTGCCGTTCTGGTCGCTGCTGCGCTCGCTCGCGCCGTACGTGATCGTCGCCGCGCCGTTCTACTTCGCGTGGATGGATCGCCACCAGCGCGAGACCGACGACGCGTACCTGCTGTGGGGCCGCTACCTGTTCCGCCGCGAGCCGCCAGCGAGCTGGCAGCCCGTGCGCGAGATGCTCGCCGGCTGGGGCGTGAAGGCGTTCTTCCTGCCGCTGATGACGGTCTACCTGTCGAAGGACGCCGATCACCTGAGCGCATCGCTTGCGCACGCAGTGAACGCGCCGATGACGATCGCGACCTTCGTGTTCCTGTACGACCTGTCGTTCACGATGGACCTGATGTTCGGCACCGTCGGCTACCTGTGCACGTTCCGCATCCTCGACAGCCACGTGCGCACCGTCGAGCCGACCACGCTCGGCTGGGTCGCCGCGCTGATGTGCTACCAGCCGTTCTGGTCGCTGATCTCGAACAACTACATCCGCTACGAAGGCTCGCTGTTCTGGGACAACTGGCTGCTGTCCGCGCCGACGCTGCGCGTGATCTGGGGCGCGGTGATCATCCTGCTGCTGATGACCTATGCGCTGTCGACGATCTCGTTCGGGCTGCGTTTCTCGAACCTCACGAACCGCGGGATCATCACGTCGGGTCCGTATCGTTTCACGAAGCATCCGGCGTACATCACGAAGAACCTGTCGTACTGGATGGTGTCGGTGCCGTTCGTCGAGCCGCTCGGCTGGCAGGTCGGGCTGATGCACGGCGCGGGGCTCGTCGCGGTCAATCTGATCTACTACACGCGGGCGAAGACGGAGGAACGTCATTTGATGCGTGATCCTGACTATCGCGCGTATGCGGAATGGATCGCGCAGCATGGGTTGTTCGCGCGGATCAGGCAGGCGTTCGGGGTGCGGAAGGCGGGGTGAGGCGGCAACACCAGGAGATCGCCGCAACCACCGGGTGAAGAAGGTCGTTGCGGCTCGGCGATCCGTGGACGGGCCCGCTCCCGTGGTCCGATCCTGGTGAAATCCGTTTGCCATGAAGCGGACGTGATTTCGAGACAAACGCCGGCACGCGACGTCGACACGCCCGCCCCTTGCGACCGATTGTCGCGAAACACCCTCGATTCCCCGCGTTTCGTCGCTTTTCTCCCGCCGTCCGGTTGCCCGCCCCGTTCCCGTCGCGTATGGTGCTGACCGTCCGCGCGCCTGCCGCCCGGACCTTCGACCGTCGTCCCGCACGACGGCCGCGCGGGCCGTGCCCGCCATCACCGTCTCCGCGGCACCGCCGTTCGGCGCCGCGCGTTCATGAGGAGAGAGGCGTGATCCACAAAGTCCTGATCCTGTTCGCACTCTGCATCGCGGGCCTCGCCGCGATCGCCGCCGGTTTCCAGCACATCCCCAGCTGATTCGCGGCCCCGGCTCGCTCGTCGAGCCCGGGGGCCGCTGCCATTTCCTTTCCCGTTTGCGATGAACCCCTTTCTCGATGCGCCCGGGACGGGCGCCTTTTGCCATGCGTATCGACGTACAGCATTCCCAGCACGACATCGACGATGAACTCGACATGCTCCATGCGCGTCTGAACCAGCCGGGCCATCGCCTGCACGGCCTGCCGGCCGTCGCGCTCGGCGACTCGGGCCTGATCGTCCGCCACCGCGAGGCCGACGGCGAATATTTCCTTTACGTCGAGGATCCGTCGGCCCGTCAGCTCGCCGGCTACACGATCTTCAACCGCCTTCCCGAACTGCCGCGCCGCGCGGACCGCTACCTGCGCGCGCCGCATACGCGGCTGCGCGGGTCCGCGCAACGCAAAGGGCTTGCGACGACGCTGTACCGATGGGGACTCGACGCAGGTCTCTGCCTGATCAGCGGCGCGCGTCAGTCGGTCGGCGCGGCACAGCTGTGGACCGCGCTCGCGCACGACTACCGGCACGGTTTCGTCGACGTCGACGGCCGCGCGCTGCGCTATCTCGGCGAAATCGTCGCGGACGACGTGTACGGTGCGCTGCATACGCGCCGCCTGTTGCTCGGCAACGGATGGACACTCGATGACCTGGGACGGG
Source organism: Burkholderia sp. BCC1998 (assembly GCF_905339875.1). Taxonomy (NCBI): domain Bacteria; kingdom Pseudomonadati; phylum Pseudomonadota; class Betaproteobacteria; order Burkholderiales; family Burkholderiaceae; genus Burkholderia; species Burkholderia sp. BCC1998. The sequence continues at coordinate 51,286 of NZ_CAJPHE010000018.1, read as the reverse complement.
CAACCGGGATGCGCGACACGGTTGCCACCCGGCGTCAGGACCCGCAGTTGCCGCGGGACGGACGCGAATCGCATCACCTGCGCCGCGTCGCCGACGCGCGGCACGTCGCTCACGCGCCGATGCGATAATCCCGCGGATCCGCGCGCCGTCGCCGCGCAAGACTCCCACCCCTACGCTCCTCGATGGCTACCGAACCCCGAACCGATTCCGAGCGCCGCGTCGACATCGTCGCGCTGTGCGGCAGCCTGCGTGCGCAGTCGTACAACGCGGCGCTGCTGGACGCAGCCGCCCGCGTTGCGCCGCGCGGGATGCGCATCACGCGTTTCGATCGTCTCGGCGAGTTTCCGCTGTTCAACCCCGATATCGAAGATCCGTCGCCGGCCGCGGTGCGCGACCTGATCGAGCGGCTGAACGCCGCGGACGGCGTGCTGATCGCGAGCCCGGAATACGCGCACGGCGTGACGGGCGTGATGAAGAACGCGCTGGACTGGATCGTGGGATGCGAGGCCGTCGTGTACAAGCCGGTCGCGGTATTGAACGCGTCGCCGCGCGCGACGCATGCGGACGCGGCGCTGCGGGAAACGCTGTCGGTGATGTCGGCGTGCATCGTCGAGCGCGCGTCGATCGCGCTGCCGATCCTCGGCAGCCGGCTCGACGCGGCGGGCATCGCCGCGCATCCGCCGTTCGCATCGGCGCTGACCGACGCGTTGCACGCGCTGCGCGCGGCGATCGACGAGCAGGCGACCGCTCGCTAGACAACGATCGGCGCGACGCAATCGCGTGCGTTATCGCGCCTTGGTGCGCGTGGTCTTCTTCGCCGGTTTCAGCGTCTTCGCGGCTTTCGCGCGCGGCGCCTCCTTCTCCGGCTGCGCGCCGCCGCCGGCCAGATCCTCGAGCCATGCCAGCGCATCGATGTACGACAGGAACTGCTGCAGGTATTCCGGCGACAGCTCGCGCATCGTCGCGAGCGACCGGTGCACGAGGCTGTTCGAATTGAGCGGTCCCGCGTTGCGCGGCACCTGGTCGAGCGACTGGCGGTACTGCTGTTCGGTGCGAACCTTCGACCACATCGCGCGGAAGTAGTCGATCAGCGCGGGATCGATCCCGCGCCGGTCAGCCTGTGCATCGCGCGCGAGGCGCTCGACGAGCCCGCCGATCGCACCACGCGCAGGCGCCTGCGCGTTCGCTTGCGCCGCTGAGCCGGCGGCTGCCGCTTCACCGGCTCGCGCGACGATCTGCGCAAACCCTTCCAGCAGCATCGCGAGCCGCGCATCGAGCAACGCGCGCGCATCGCCGTCGAGCGCGGCCGCGCGCTTCTCGAGCGCGTCGAGCCGATGGAAGCGCACCGGATCGAGCCGGTCGGCGCCCTGCTCGCGCCACGCGTCGAGCGTCGCGCGCACGTGCGTCGCGTCGTCCGTCACTTCGCCTTCCCTCCGCTCGACGCGGTCTTGCGCGGCACCGGCGCGATCTCCACGCGACGGTTCTTCGCGCGGCCTTCATCGTCCGCATTCGAGCTGACCGGCTGCTCGGAGCCGAACGCGGCCGCGAACACCGACTTCGCCGGCACGCCGGCGTCGATCAACGCACGCGTGACCGTCAGCGCGCGCTTGGCCGACAGTTCCCAGTTGTCCGCGAACTGGCGATTGCCGGCACGCACCTGCTGGTCGTCGGCGAAGCCGCTGATCATCAGGATCTCGTCGCGCGTCGTCAGGTAGGCGGCCAGCGGCGCAGCCAGCGTCTTCAACAGATCGCGGCCCTCGGGCTGCAACTGGTCGGAGTTCAGCGCGAACAGCACGTTGCCGCTGATGCCGATGCGGCCGTTTACGAGCGTCACGCGGCCGGCCGCGAGCGGCCCGGCCAGCGCCTCCTCGAGCGACTTGCGCTGCTGCGCTTCCTGCTGGCGCGCGCGCACGGCTTCCTCGAGTTTCGACGTGAGCTGCAACTGCATGCCGATCACGCCGACGAGGATCAGCACGAATGCGCCGAGCAGCACCGACATCAGGTCGGCGAACGCGGGCCATACCGGCGCGGAAGGCGCGCCGTCGTCGATTTCGTCGTGCATGCGTTACGCTCCGACCGATGCCCGCCGACCGGCGATCTGCTGCAGGTCCTCGACGATCTGCTTCTGCGACATCATGCTCAGGTCGATCACCTCGCGCGCCTGCGCGACGTAGTACTCGAGCTGCTCGTCGCTGCGCGCGAGCGATTTCTCGAGCGCGGCCTCGACGCGTTGCAGGTGGTTCAGCAGCTTGTCGTTCGACTCGCCGAACGCCTGCACGGCCGCACCGAACGCATCGCCGAGGCTCGCGACCTCGACGGCGCCCGCCGTGACCTGCGCGGCAACCGAATCGAGCTTGCGCGTTTCGGCATCGACGGTGTCGTTGAAGCGCGCGCCGACGCGCTCGAGCAGGTCGGCCGACGTGCTGACGAGCGCGTCGATCGCGGTGCGCTGTTCGGTCGACGCGTGATTGACCGCGCCGAGCAGCGTCTCGAGCGTCGCGAGCAGGCGGCTGCGCTCCTCGAGCATCGCGGTGTCGCGCACCATGCTGTCGGACAGGCGCTGGCGCAATTCGGCGACGACGTCGGCCGCGGCCTTCGGCGCTTCCGATGCGGCCTGCACGAGGCGCGAGATTTCGTTGATCGTGTCGCTTGCATGCACCTGCGCCTGCGCGGTGATGTCGTTCGCGGTGCGGGTCAGCGTGTCGCAGATGTCCTGCTGGCGCGTCGCGGCCTGCGCGCTCGTCTGCGCCCATTCGTCGCGCAGCGCGGCGGCCATCGCGGCGAGCGAGTCGTTCCATGCGGACAGGCGTTCTTCGTCGCGCGCGGCCAGTTGCGTTTGCAGGCCGGCGTGCGAATCGCGGATCGTCGACAGCAGGTCGTTCGAGCGTTGTTCGAACGTAGACGCTTGTGCCGCGAGATCGCGCGTCGTTTGTGCGAGTGCGTCGCAGATTTCCTGCTGACGGCCCGCGCTGTGCACGCCCGCGCGCTGCCACTCGTCGCCGAGCTTCGTCGCCATCGCGGCCAGCGAGTCGTTCCATGCGGACAGACGTTCCTCGTCGCGTGCCGCGAGTTGCGTCTGCAAGCCCGTATGCGAATCGCGGATCGTCGACAACAGGTCGTTCGAACGTTGCTCGAACGTCGCTGCTTGTGCGGTCAGATCGCGCGTCGTTTGTGCGAGTGCGTCGCAGATTTCCTGCTGACGGCCCGCACTGTGGACGCCCGCGCGCTGCCACTCGTCGCCGAGCTTTGCAGCCATCGCGGCGAGCGAGTCGTTCCATGCGGACAGACGTTCCTCGTCGCGCGCGGCCAGTTGCGTTTGCAGCCCCGTGTGCGAATCGCGGATCGTCGACAGCAGATCGTTCGAACGTTGTTCGAACGTAGACGCCTGTGCCGCGAGATCGCGCGTCGTTTGCGCCAGCGCATCGCAGATTTCCTGCTGACGGCCCGCGCTGTGCACGCCGGCACGCTGCCATTCGTCGCCGAGCTTCGTCGCCATTGCGACGAGCGAGTCGTTCCATGCGGACAGACGTTCCTCGTCGCGTGCCGCGAGTTGCGTTTGCAGCCCCGTGTGCGAGTCGCGGATCGTCGACAGCAAATCGTTCGAACGTTGTTCGAACGTAGACGCCTGTGCCGCGAGATCGCGCGTCGTTTGCGCCAGCGCATCGCAGATTTCCTGCTGACGGCCCGCGCTGTGCGCGCCCGCGCGCTGCCATTCGTCGCCGAGCTTCGCGGCCATCGCCGTCAGCGACGCATTCCACGCCGCCAGGCGTTCCTCGTCGCGCGCGGCCAGTTGCGTCTGCAGCCCCGCATGCGACTCGCGCATCGCGGCGAGCGCCGCGCCGGAATGCCGCTCGAAGGTCGCGGCAGCTTCGCCGAGCGCCTGCGCATGCTGGCCGGCCAGCGTCGCGCCGACCTGCTCCTGGCGCGCGAGCGCATCGCGCCACGCGTCGGACAGCCGGCTTTCGGTCGATTCGAGGCGCGTCGCGACGCCGTCGAGCAGGTCCGTCGACCGCTGCGCGAAGGTGTCGGTGAACTGGCCGAGCGTCGTCTGCAATTGCTGCGCGACGGCGTCGCCCGCGCGGCGCTGCTCGTCGAGCGCGCGGTTCCAGACGGCCGTCACGTTCCCGGTGGTCTTCTCGAAACCGTCGGTCAGCCCGTCGAGCTGACGCTGCACGGCGCCCGTCACGGTGTCGCGCAGCGCGGCCATCTCCTGCGCGAGCCCCGTCATCGTCGCCGCGACGACCGGCTGCAGCGCGGCACCGGCCACCCGTGCGCTTTCGGCGGCGCTTTCCTTCAGCGCATCGCCGACGTTCGACGCCAGGCCCGCATACGCGCGCTCGGTCCGATCGAAGAACGCCTGCTGGCTTTCGATCTGGCGATCGTGCAGCGCGACGCTGCGCGCCTCGAGCGTCGTCATCATCGTCTGCAGCCGGTCGACCAGGGCCGGCATCACGTCGGCCTGGCGCTGCAGCAGCCGGAAGGATTCGTCGCGCTGGTGTGCGGACGAATGCACGCGCAGCGTCGTCGCGATCTTCGCGTCGAGTTGCTGGCCCGCGTCGAGCCGTTCGCGGCGCACGAGCGCGGACAGGAGGCCGAGCATCGCCGACGTCGCGACGCCCGCGATCGACGTGCCGAACGCGAAGCCGAGGCCCTTCACCGGCGCGATCAGCGACGCGCGGATCGCGTCGAGGTCGGTCGCACTTTCGAGCGCGGCGCCCGTGCCCTTCAGCGTGACGACCATCCCGAGCAGCGTGCCGAGCATGCCGAGCAGCACGAGCAGGCCGACGAGATACGGCGTCAGCGACGGGCCCGGCAGCGCGACGCGCGCGCCTTCGACGCGCGCCCGCACGGCGCCGCGCAGGCCCGCGGGCAGCGTGTCGAGCCAGGTGTCGAGCTGCGCCGGCGGTTCGGTGAGCCCGGCCACCGCGCGCGACAGCGTGGTGGTCGCCTGCCGGTAGCGCCACAGTTCCCACGCGCCGGCGACGTAGCATGCGCCGATCAGCAGCGTGACGGCCGTCGCGAGCGGGTTCGACGCGACATAGCCAACGCCGATCCAGCACACTGCGAGCAGGCCGGCGATGAAGACAACGAGATCAAGACGAATTCTGGACATAGCGTAGGGATTAGCAGGTACGAAGGGCCGCGAGCAGCCCGTCTACCGTTTGAAACCGGACTTCGAGTTCGGCGAGCAGGATGCTTTGCATCTCGTTGCGGAACGTGTCGAGCCACGTGCCGGGCACGATCGCCGCGACGGGCGGAGCGTCGCCGTCGGGATCGGCAGCGGCCGCCGCTTGCGCGTCGGCCAGCGCCTGCCGTTCCGCGTCGCGCAGCCGCTCGAAGCGCGTGCCGAGCAGCGCGGGCACGGCGGACAGCAGGCTGCGCTCGCGCGCGCCGAGCACGCGCTCCATGATCGCGTCGAGCGCCGCGAGCCGCGCCATCCCGGACGCGCGCGCGGCCAGCGCGACCCGCAGGCGGCCGCGCAACTGGCCGATCGCCGTTTCCATTTCCTGCTGCAGGGACAGACAGCTCTGGCGGAAATCCGCGAAGTCCGCCGTGTCGGCGGGCGGCGGCGGCATTTCGCCGGGGCGCCGCCGCGTACGCGGACGGTGGGCGGCCGTGATCGCCTGCGCGAGGTCGTGACGCACGCGCGCGCAGTCGCGCTCGGCGTCGTAACCGCGCACGCCGGCCGCGACGCCGGGCGGGCTCGCATTCAGCGCGGACGACAGCGTGATCGCGTCGGTCCAGCCGAGCCACTGGCTCAGGCGGTCCGACAGCGTCTGCCGGGATTCCGCGACGTCGGCATCGGTCAGGCGCGCGAGCAGCCGGACGAGCGTCGGGCCGCTCAGTGCCGGGCGCGGGGGTGCTTGCACCATGCTGCAAACCGTCAAAAAAGGCAGCAGTTTACACGTCGTCGGGAGGTCGGCCGCCAGAATCGGGGAAGCGGCCCGGCACGGCACGCCGCGCAACCGGCGCGAACGCCCGCCGTACAAGGCTCGCGGGGCGGTTGTCGGGGTTTTCGCCAGAGCCGGCGTGGGTCAGGCGACGAGTCGGGCCGCGTTCCAGAGCCGGAGCGGGCCGGCGCGGGCCGGTTCGGGGTTCGGGGCTCGGTGCTCTCGCCTGTGCATCAACAAACGTTCACCCACACGCGTTTCCATCACGGACGTGCGGTACCATCGCGACACCCGCCACGCGAATCGCGTCCGACGCGGGCCCGCGCCGCCATGCAGCCGGCGCGCGGGCCGCCACCGGCCGCATTCCGGGTATCCGGCCGATATCGGCGGGTCGCAGCGCGCGCCCCCGGGAGACGGGTGGCGCCGCCCATGACAACGAGAGATCAATAACAGACGGGCCCGCCCGACCGCATACGATGATTTCCGACTTCGTCGCGCGCCTGCGCGAGCGCTTCAGCAAACCGCCCAGCCGGCAGGACTTCGCCGAACGCCTGATCGCCGCGCTGCGCGCGACCGGCGACACGCGCGAGTGGCTTCACGAGCACGACAAGGGCCGTCTCGTGCAAGCCGATGCCCCGTCGAACATCATCAACCTCCACAACCTGTTCCGCGATTACGCGGACGCGAAGCCCACCGAGCGCGAAGCGACGCTGCTGCGCCAGGCGAACGCGATGATGCAGCACGAGATTCCGGCGAACTTCGCGGACGTGCGCGCGCGGCTGCGCCCCGTGATCCGCAGCGCGACCGAGCGCGGCACGGTCGCACTGCAGCTCGCCGGACAGCCCGAAGCGTCGGAGGTGGCGTTCCGGCCACTGTGCGAGAACCTCGAGATCGGCATCGCGTACGACGGCGAATTCAGCGTCGCGCGGCTGACGAGCGCGCGGCTCGCCGAATGGGGCGTCAGCTTCGACGCCGCCTGCGACATCGCGATCGACAACCTGCGCGGCGCGTCGTCGGCACCGTGGGTCGCGTTGCGCGACGGCGTGTTCCTGTCGCAGTTCGGCGACTACTACGACGCGTCGCGGCTGCTGCTGACCGACCTGCTGCATCGCCAGCCGATCTCCGGCGCGCCGGTGGTGATGGCGCCGAACCGGGCCGTGCTGCTGCTCACCGGCGACCGCAACACGGCCGGGCTCGCGACGATGGTCGAACTCGCCGAACACGCGCGCGCGCAGCCGCGTCCGCTGCCGCCGCTGATGCTGCGCTGGGACGGCGCCGCATGGCGGAACTTCATCCCGGCAGGACTGGAGGCGAAGCTGCACGCGCTGCGCGTGGACGAACTCGCCGGCGACTACCAGGATCAGCGCACGCAGCTGGACGACCTGCACAAGCGGGACGGCACCGACATCTTCGTGGCGACCTACACCGTGTATCGGCGGCAGAACGGCGAGCTGTTCAGTGTCAGCGTGTGGAGCGACGGCGTGCCGACGCTGCTGCCCGAGACCGACATCGTCGTGCTCTACCGGGAAGCGACGCGGCAGTCGGCGCACGTGCCGATGGCCGCGCTGCGGGACGCGTGCGGCGACCTGATGACGGCCACCGCGCACCGGCCGGTGCGGTATGAAGTGAAGGCGTTTCCGGACGAGGCGCGGTTCGCGGCACTGCTGGAGCGGTTTCCGGCGGTGTGACGCGCGCTCGCGCTGGCGGATTGGGCGGATGGGCGGATGGGCGGATGGGCGGATGGGGCGGATGGGCTGATGGACGGGGCGGACGGGGCGGATGGGCCCAAAAGAATCGCCCGACTTGGACCGTCCCGCCACCGGACGGACTGACCGGCCGCACCGGCATGCCCGTCGGGAATGAAACGGCGGTGCGCGCGAGTGGCACCGCCTGCCGTCAGATCCCCGCTTTCGGCGCGTTCAGGATCAGCCGCAGGCCGAGCAGCGTGATCGCGCCGGCCGCGACGCGGTCGACCCACTTCTTCGCGCGCAGGTAGAGTTCGCGCGGCCGGCGAGTCGAGAAGCACAGCGCGACGATCGTGTACCAGCCGAATTCGACGCCGAACACGAGCGGCGGCAGCGCCAGGTAGCACCACAGCGGCGGATGCTGCGGCAACAGCGCCGCGAAGATGCTGCCGTACCAGATCGCCGTCTTCGGATTGCTCAGCTGGGTCGTGAGGCCGGTCCAGAACGACTTGCGCGCGCTGCCGGCGACGACGGCCTGCGAGTCGTCCATCGCGATCGGCCGATCGGCGCCGCGCCAGATCTTCGACGCCATGTAGATCAGGTATGCGCCGCCGGCCACCTTGAGCCCGACGTACAGCCATTCGACCGCCTGCAGCAGCGTGTAGAGCCCGGCCAGCGCGACGCCGCCGAACGCGATCCCGCCGACGCCCATGCCGAGCGCGGTCGCGAGCCCGTCGCGGCGCGACAGCCCGATCGAATTGCGCGCGACCAGCACGAAACTCGGTCCCGGAATCATTGCGCCAAGCCACAGCGCGGCCAGAATGGCGAGTACGGCAGCCGATGCAGTCATCGAAGTCTCCTTGGTCGACGGCGCCGAAACACCGGTGCCTGCGTGTCGCGTCGAGAATCGAGTCGCATCGCATCGATCAGCCGACGCTGAAGCCGACGATTCTGGCACGCTTCGCCGCCCGCCGAAAGCGCCCGCGCGCTGCTATGCTGGCTGCCGTTCCCGCCCTCGCGCCCCGCCCCATGATCGAGATCCGCGCCGCCCGCTATCCCGACGATGCCGCCGTCGTCGAAGCGATCTTCCGCGAATACATCGCAAGCCCCACCGTCAGCCTCGCGTTCCAGGACTACGAGCCGGAGCTCGCCGCGCTGCCGGGCAAATACGCCGCCCCGCGCGGGCAACTGCTGCTCGCATGGCACGGCGCGCGCGCGGTCGGCTGCGCGGCGTTTCGCGAAATCGACGCGACGACGTGCGAGATGAAGCGCGTGTACGTGCGCCCAGACGCGCGCGGGCTGAACGCCGGCCGCCAGCTCGTCGAACGGCTGCTGCGCGACGCGAAGGCGGCCGGCTATGCGCGGATGTGCCTCGACGTGCTGCCCGAGTTCGTCGCCGCAAGGCAACTGTATGGTTCGCTCGGCTTCACGCCCGCGCCACCGGTCGCGTTCAATCCGGTGCCGGGCACCGAGTTCCTCGGGCGGGATCTGTGATGAGCGCCACCGCACGCTGCGCCCTGGTTGCGCTGCTCGCCGCGCTGTCGTCCGGCGCACGCGCCGGCGGCCTGCCGCCATCGGTCGCGACGCAACTGCCGTCCGGCTACCGGCCGCTCGTCGCGCAGGAAGGGCCGGACCTCGGCAACGGACGGCGCAGCTTGCTCGTCGTCGTGCATCGCGAAGCCGATACGCGCGCGCAGCCGTCGCCGCGCCCGCTGCTGATCTTCGAGGAGCAGGCCGATCGCGCATACCGGCTCGCCGCGCGCAACGACCACATCGTCCTGCGCGCGAACGAAGGCGGCCAGTGCGATCCGTTCGATCCTGAAGACACCGCCGACAGCGGCCTCGCGGTGAAAGGCCGCTATTTCACCGTGCAGAACTTCGTCGCCTGCGGGCAACACTGGAGCGACTTCGTGACGTTCCGCTACGACCCGCGCACCCGCGGCTGGCTGTTCTCCAGCGAGATCTACACCGAATCGTTTCCGCTCGACGACCAGCCCGACCAAGTCACCGTCACGCGCGCCGATGCGCACCGGCCGGTGTCGTTCGGCCAATGGCGGCGCAAGGACTGAACTCTCGTGCAAGGCACGCCTGCACGGGCGAGGCCGCACCGCGGCCGGGCGTGAGGCGGCCCCGCCGGCCATCCTGAACCGGGTTGCGCCGCGCGCGCATCCGTACGACTCGCCTCCCCCCGCCAACCGGTCTACCATAGGCGCTCGTCGTCGTTCGGGCGCGCGCCGGCGCGGCATGCGGCTTGCGCGTGGTCCCTTCCCACGTTGCACCAGCGCAGGAGGACGTCATGACGCAACACTTCGATGCGATCGTCATCGGCACGGGCCAGGCCGGGCCGCCGCTCGCCGCGCGGCTCGCTGGCGCCGGCATGAAAGTCGCGATCGTCGAACGCGGCCGCTTCGGCGGCACCTGCGTGAACACCGGCTGCATCCCGACCAAGACGCTGATCGCAAGCGCGTATGCGGCGCAACTCGCGCGGCGCGCGGAAGAATACGGCGTGTCGGTCGGCCCCGTCAGCGTCGACATGAAGGCCGTGAAGGCGCGCAAGGACCGGATCTCCGGCCGCTCGAACCACAACGTCGAGCAATGGGTGCGCGGGCTCGACCACACGACGGTGTTTCAGGGTCATGCCCGATTCGAGCGGCCCGATGCGGTGCGCGTGGGCGACGACGTGCTCGAGGCCGAACGCATCTTCATCAACGTCGGCGGACGCGCGCAGATCCCGCCGATGCCGGGCCTCGACTCGGTGCCCTATCTGACCAACTCGACGATGATGGACGTCGACTTCCTGCCGGAGCATCTCGTGATCATCGGCGGCAGCTACGTCGGGCTCGAATTCGGCCAGATGTATCGCCGCTTCGGCTCGAAGGTCACGATCGTCGAGAAAGGCGCGCGCCTGATCCATCGCGAGGACGAGGACGTGTCGCAGGCCGTGCGCGAGATTCTCGAGAACGAAGGCATCGACGTGCAGCTCGACGCGAACTGCCTGAGCGCACGGCGCGACGGCGACGGCGTCGCGGTCGGCCTCGACTGCACCGACGGCCGCCGCGAGGTCGCGGGCTCGCACCTGCTGCTCGCGGTCGGCCGGGTGCCGAACACCGACGATCTCGGGCTCGAGCGGGCCGGCGTCGCGACCGACGCGCGCGGCTACATCACGGTCGACGACCAGCTGCGCACCAGCGTGCCCGGCATCTGGGCGCTCGGCGACTGCAACGGGCGCGGCGCATTCACGCATACCGCGTACAACGACTACGAGATCGTCGCGGCCAACCTGCTCGACAACGATCCGCGCAAGGTGTCCGACCGCATCAACGCGTACGCGATGTACATCGATCCGCCGCTCGCCCGCATCGGCATGACGCTCGCGGAAGCAAAGCAGACCGGCCGCCGGCTGCTGGTCGGCACGCGGCCGATGACGCGCGTCGGCCGTGCGGTGGAAAAAGGCGAGAGCCTGGGTTACATGAAGGTGATCGTCGACGCGGACAGCCATGCGATTCTCGGCGCGTCGATCCTCGGCGTGACCGGCGACGAGGTCGTGCACGGCATGCTCGACGTGATGGCCGCCGGCGCGCCGTACACGACGATCAGCCGCACGATGCACATCCACCCGACCGTGTCGGAGCTCGTGCCGACCTTGCTGCAGGATCTGCATCCGGTCGAATGAAGGATCGCGGAAACGGGCGTGCATCCTGCGCGCCCGTCATGCACGCGCGCTGCACATTGCCCATCCGGCCCCGTCACGCGGCGCCGCGCCATCGCAAACCGCACTGATTGCCAGTCGAATATTTAATTTTCACCTGGACGAGCGCGCCTTTACCCTTTCGGCATCGCATCACAGGGCCACCGGCCCCCTCTGGAGCATTCCGATGACCGACCCCGGCACCGCGCAAGCCGTTTCCCGCCCGCATGCGGCTTCCGTGTCCTATGGCGCGCTCGCGCTGCTGGTGCTGGCCGGGCTCAACCTGCGTCCGTTCCTGACCGCGTTCGGCCCCGTGCTCGACCTCGTGCGTGCCGACACGGGCCTCGGTTTCCGCGCGGCGGCGCTGCTGACCACGCTGCCGTTCGTGCTGATGGGTGTCGTCGCCGGCATCGGCGTCGGGCTCGCGCGGCGCGTCGGCGAGCAGCGCGCGCTGCTCGCCGCGCTGGCGTTGATCGCCGCGGGTTGTACCGCGCGCCTGTGGAGCGACGGCAGCACCGGACTGGCCGTCACGGCAATCGTCGCGGGTGCGGGCGTCGCCGTGGTGCAGTCGCTCGCGCCGGGCCTCGCCAAGCGCTGGTTCGTCGACCGGCTGCCGCTCGCGATGGGCCTCTATTCGGCCGCGCTGGTCGGCGGCGGTGCGTTCGGCGCGGTCGCGAGTCCGTGGCTCGCCGCGCACGGCGGCTGGCATCTGTCGCTCGCCGTGTGGGCCGTGCCCGCGCTCGTCACGCTCGCGCTGTGGCGCGCGAAGGCGCCGCGCGACGCGCTGCATGCGGCGGCCGCATCGGCGCCCGTCGCCGCGTTCGTACGCATTCCGCGCGCATGGCAACTCGCGCTGTTCTTCGGCCTCAGCAACAGCGGCTATGCGAGCCTCGTCGCGTGGCTGCCCGCGTTTTATCGCAGCGTCGGCATGAACCCGCAGGCGAGCGGCAACCTGCTCGCGTGGATGGCGCTGTTCCAGGCGGCCGGCGCGCTCGCGATGCCGATGTTCGCGAAACGTTCGCACGATCGCCGCCCGGTGCTGTGGCTCACGCTCGCGCTGCAGACGGCCGGCTTCGCCGGCTTCGCGACGATGCCCGCGCTCGCGCCGTGGGTGTGGGTCGCGAGCGTCGGCATCGGGCTCGGCGGCTTCTTCTCGATGAGCCTGATCGTCACGCTCGATCACCTGCCCGATGCGCGGCTCGCGGGTGCGCTCGCCGCGTTCGTGCAGGGCGTCGGCTTCCTGACGGTCGCCGCGAGCCCGTGGTTGATCGGCTGGCTGCGCGACGCCGGCGGCGGCTTCGCGATCGCGTGGTGGATGCATCTCGGCGTGATCGCGTCGATGGCCGCGCTGAACGCCACGTTCTCGCCCGCCGGCTACCGGCGCAGCATGGCGCGCGTCACCGGCGCCGCGCGCTGACACCGCACCACCGGATTCCCTGATCCGGACGATCGCCGGCCGCTTGCGGCGCTCGTCCAGCCGCCCGCGCATGGCCGGGCGCGGGCCGTCACGCCCATCGGCCGCCATTCGCTTCACCCCAGAACGACATCAATCGGTAAGGAGACAATCATGAAAAAGCTCGTCATCGCCGTCGCGCTCGCGCTGACGGCCGGCGCCGCCGCCGCGAAAGACCCGGCCGTCCTGCGCCTCGGCGTCGATCCCAGCTACGCGCCGTTCGAATCGCTCGCACCCGACGGCACGCTCGTCGGCTTCGACATCGATCTCGGCAACGCGATCTGCGAACGCATGAAGGTGCGCTGCGTGTGGGTCGAGAACGCCTTCGACGGGATGATCCCGGCGCTGAAGGCGCGCAAGTTCGACGGCGTGCTGTCGTCGATGAGCGTGACCGAGAAGCGCCTCGCGCAGATCGCGTTCACCGACAAGATCAACAACGTGCCGCCGCGCCTCGTCGCGCGACGCGGCGCGAACCTGCAGCCGACGGCCGAGTCGCTGGCCGGCAAGAGCGTCGGCGTCGAACAGGGGTCGACGCAGGAGACCTATGCGCGCACGTACTGGGAACCGAAGGGCGTGATCGTGCGCACGTACCAGACGCAGGACCTCGTCTATCAGGATTTGATTTCCGGTCGTCTCGACGCGTCGCTGCAATCATCGGTACAGGCCGATCTCGGCTTCCTGAAGACCGCGAAGGGCGCGAACTTCGCGTTCGCGGGGCCGCCGCTGCATGATCCGAAGACGCTCGGCGTCGGTTCGGCGATCGGCGTGCGCAAGGACGACGACGCGCTGCGCACGCAGATCAACCAGGCGCTCGCCAGCCTGATCCAGGACGGCACGTATCAACGGATCGCGAAGAAGTATTTCTCGTTCGATATCTACAACTGACAGACTCGGCCGGTTGCGGCCGGTGGCCGAAAGGGGCGGCGCATGCGAGTGCGACGCCCCTTTCTTCTTTTCCGGAACCGGTTCGTCGACTCCTTTCGACCCACGCCCGGTGCAATGGCATCGACCCATCGTCTGACGACGGCTTCGCTATTCGCAATCACCGACGAAGTGCCATCTGTTCAGCGACAGGCACGAAGCTTGCGCCTTGCGCCCGCTCGCCTGTTCGAACGGCGAGCGCGCGTCGCTTCGCGGCTGCCGCGATGCGCGATCGGCTGGCCAGCGCCGCATTCAATAACGAAGGAGACGTTGTCATGGACGAGACGAATGCATATCGCCGCTACGATCGCCGCCGCTTTCTCGCCGGCGTTGCCGCGGTGGCCGGCAGTGTCGCACTGCCGGGTTGCGGCGGCGGAGGGGACGGCATATCGGCCGTGGACGGCAATGCGCGCGCCCCATCGATCGGCGACACGCCGTCGCCGAACGGCGGCAATCGCTACAGCCTGCCGCGTCCGGCGTTGCCCGATCCGGCGAGTTCCGGCATCGATCACATCGTGCTGGTCACGATGGAAAATCGATCGTTCGACCATTTCATGAGCTGGGTGCCGGGTGCCGAGGGGATGCCCGCCAATCGGCAGTTCAGGGACGCGTTCGGCGGGACCAACGCACCGTTTCCGCTGTCGGCCAATCCCGCCTACGGCTATCAGGCATGCGCGTACCACGACCCGAACCACACCTACCAGGGCGCGCGCACGCAACTGGCTGCGGGCGAGATGAACGGCTGGCTCCTGACGCCTGGAACGAGCCTGACCCAGGGCGACCTGCTGCCCATCGGCTATTACACGTCGGCCGACCTGCCGTTCTTCAGCGCGGCGGCAAGCAGCTACACCATCGGCGACTTCTACTTCAGCGGCGTGCTGACCAATACGTTTCCGAATCGCCTCTACCTGCACAGCGGCGCCACCGACCGCCTCACCGATACCCCCGACAATTCGTCGCTGCGCACGATCTGGGACAACCTGAGCGACGCCAGCATCGGTTGCAGTTACTACTACCACGACGTGCCGTTCACCGCGCTGTATGGCACGCGCTATCTCGGCATCTCGCATGTGTTCGCGGATTTCCTGTCGAGCGCGGCGGCGGGAACGCTGCCGCCGTTCTGCATGGTCGACCCGGTTTTCGCGGGCGAGTTGCAAGGTGCGTCCGCGGACGACCATCCGCATGCGGACATCCGCGACGGGCAGGCGTTTCTCAACCAGGTGTACGACGCGCTGCGCACGAGTCCCACCTGGAACCGCACGCTGATGATCGTCGTCTATGACGAGTGGGGCGGTTTTCTCGAGCACGTGGTGCCGCCGATCCGGCCGATCAGCAACAACGAGCTCGCGCTCGGCAACGACGGCAAGCTCGGCTTTCGCGTGCCGCTCGCCCTGCTCGGCCCGCGCGTGCGGGCAGGCGCGGTGACGCGCTACCCGTTCGACCCGAGCTCGATTCACGCGCTGCTGCAATGGCGTTTCGGGTTGAAACCGCTCGGCGTGCGCGGCAGCGATCCGGCGACCTTCAATCTCGCTTACGCGCTCGATTTCAACGACGCGCCGCGCACGGACGCTCCGGCGTTCACGGTCCCGCAAGGTCCGTTCGGCGGAACGTGTCCGGGGACGACCGCGCCGTCGTCGCCCGGTTCGGTTACCGGCGTGGATCCGTCTCAAATGGCGGCCAATCCGGCGGCCAATCCCGCAACCAATCCGGCGGTCGACCGCTTCGCCGAGTTGCGCGCGAAGGCCGCGGCACTGGGGTTCAGGACCGGAGGCTGACGGCCGCATGGAGGCGGCGGTCGACACACGATACGGCGACAGGCGAGCGATGGCCGGGGATCCGTAGGGCAACACCCGGCAGTTCGCCACGCATCAGCGCGATCGGTCGATCGCCGAGATCCGGTCGCGACTGGGTGATGGCAACTAGCAGATGGCCGGGGCCACGGACGATTCGGGTGCATCCCGAGCGGCGCATGCGACGTGGCCTCGACGATCGGCATGGCGTGCTTCACGAGCGCGCATCCTCTTCCGCCCCCGCTGTCGCAATCATTCAGATTCGCGTCGCGTGCAGATAAAACCCCCTCGCCCGGCCCGCCGTTAACCCGTTCGCAGTCCCGGCGCCCCGCCTTGCAACGCGGCGCCCGTCGTCGTTCGTGATCCGGAATCCATATCCGCCGTCGGCCGCCCGTCGGGCCGCCGGCAAGGGAACGTCATGCGAAAACTCACCATCCGCGGCGGCCTCGTCGCGACCGTCGCCGGTTATACGGCGCTGCTCGTACTCGTCGTCGGCGCGTGCATCGCCGCGCTCTACGCCGGCAACGGCTCGCTCGAAGCGATGTACCGCGACGACACCGCGTCGCTGCTGCACCTGAAAACCAGCTCGGAGCGCATGCTCGTGCTGCGCGAACGCGTCAGCGACGTCGCGCAGATCATCAGCGCCGGCCAGCCCGCGAAGGCGGAAATCGCGCAGCTCCACACGCTCCTCAAGCAGAGCGACGACGAACTGGACGCGTACTCGCGGCTGCATGCGCGCGATGCCGACGAGCAGGCCTTGTTCGATACGCTGCAGCAGCGCCGTCGCACCTTGCTCGATCAGGTTTTCCTGAAAGCGATGTCGCAACTCGACCACGACAACGCCTTCGACTTCCTCGACACGCACCGCACCGCGCCGCCGGCCCTCTTCACTGCCTACCAGGAAGCGATCGATGCGCTCGAATCGTTCCAGGTCGCGCGCCAGAAGGCGCGCTACGACGCGGCCGGGGAACGCTTCCACCGGATCGTGTGGGCCATGGCGGCGGTCGCCGCCTTCGCGCTGGTCGTCGGCTTCCTGGCGCAGCGCGTGCTCGCGAAGGCGATCATCGCGCCGATCCATCTCGCCGTCGCGCATTTCGACAGGATCTCGAAAGGCGACCTGACCGGCGCGGTCGTCATTCCGGGCGAAAACGAAATGGCGTATCTGTTGAGTGCATTGAAGCGCATGCAGGACGGCCTCGTCGAAACCGTGAGCCAGGTGCGCGCGAGCACCGAGACGATCGTCGGCGACGTGCGCACGATCGCGAGCGGCAACGTCGACCTGTCCGCGCGCACCGAGCAGCAGTCCGTCTCGCTGCAGCAAGCCGCGGCGAGCGTGGAGCAGCTGACGGCAACCGTACGCCAGAACGCGGACAACGCACGCGATGCGCGCACTTACGCCGAGGGTGCGGCCGGCATCGCGGCAAAAGGCGGAGACGCGATGCAGCGCGTCGTCGAGACGATGTCGGCGATCTCGCACAGCTCCGCGCGGATTTCCGGCATCGTCGGCGTGATCGAAAGCATCGCATTCCAGACCAACATCCTCGCGTTGAACGCCGCCGTCGAAGCGGCGCGCGCGGGCGAA
Source organism: Burkholderia sp. BCC1998 (assembly GCF_905339875.1). Lineage (NCBI taxonomy): Bacteria > Pseudomonadati > Pseudomonadota > Betaproteobacteria > Burkholderiales > Burkholderiaceae > Burkholderia > Burkholderia sp. BCC1998. The sequence goes on along the minus strand of NZ_CAJPHE010000018.1, from coordinate 34,276 downwards.
CAGGGGCGCGGTTTCGCCGTCGTCGCGACCGAGGTGCGCGGGCTCGCACAGCGCTGCGCATCGGCGGCGAAGGAGATTCGCGAACTCATCGGCAATTCCGCGCAGCGCGTCGAAGACGGCAGCGGCCTCGTCGCACTCGCCGGGTCGGCGATGACCGAGCTCGTCGTCGCGGTCGAGCGCGTGAACGCGATCATGGGCGAAACGAGCATCGCCTTCGACGAGCAGTCCGCCGGCATCGAGCAGGTGAATGCCGCGGTCATCCAGATGGAGCAGACGATGCAGCGCAATGCTGCGCTGGTCGAGGAAGCGGCCGCCGCGGCGTTGTCGCTCGAGGATCAGGGCGCGCGGCTCAGCGATGCCGTCGCGCAATTCCGTCTGCGAGAAGCGGCGGCGGCGTGATGTAACGGCCCGTGGCGGGCTGGCCGGCCCGTCACGCCACCCGGGCCGCAGCCCGGTGTCGTGACGGGAAACAGGTGGATCGCCGGTGTGCGGTGTGCTGTGTGTGACTAGACCGCCCGCTCCAGCAGGTCGGTTGCGAACGACTTCGCATGCTCGACAGCCTCCTGCGCATCGGGGAATACACCGAGCTGCTCCCAGTGCTCTTCGGCCGCGTAGGTTCCCCTCACCGCCAGCGCCCGCTGAACGCGCAACTGCGCCGCGTATTTACCGTCGTCCAGTGGCCGGGCCGTCGCGACGACCTTGTGCGGCGGGCTCGCTCGCTCCGGCTGAACCAGTTCGACGGAGCCACCGGCCGTGCCGATCGCCATCAACTCGTTCCTGGCCTTGCAGTCCGGGCAGTAGAAGCACCATCCCGCATCATCCTGGCGAGACTTGACCTGCCCGCGCGCCAGCACGGCACGACATTCAACGTTTTCGCAGATGAACGGCATAGCTGTCTCCGAAGTTGTTTGAGAGAAATCCTAGCATGTCCGTCGGCGGCGAAACCAGAAAAAAAGCCGGCCCCGAAAGGACCGGCCTCGCCGACATCGCACCGCGCAAATGCCTGCCCGCGCGGCCTCGCTCAGTAGTGACTGCGCCCCCACAGCGTCTTCGGTTCGTCGAGCAGGCGACGCAACCCGCTGCGCTCGATCATCGTCTCCGCGACTTCCATCACGCGCTCGAGAATCGCGTTCTCGTCGACCGACAGCACGCGCCGATCCTCCATCAGCACGCGGCCGCCGACCATCGTCATGCACACGTCGGCCGCGTTCGCGAAACACGTAACGCGATACACCGGCATGTTCATCGGCATCATGTGCGGGCGAAACAGGTCGACGAGGATGAGGTCGGCGAGCTTGCCGGCTTCGAGCGAGCCGATCTCGTGATCGAGCGACAGCGCCTTCGCCGCGTCGATCGTCACCATCTCCAGCACCTTGCCGTGCGGCAGCACGTCGGGGTCGCGGAAGTGGCGGCGATGGTAGTGCATGCACTGCCACATGTGACGGAACATGTCGTAGCCGCGATCGGGCGCCGCGCCGTCCGACGCGATCGCGACCGTCACGCCCGCATCGATCAGCTCGGGCACCGGGCAGCGGCCGATGATCGACATGATCGCGCTCGGGTTGTGGACGATCGCGGTGCCGGTTTCCACGCACGCGGCGATGTCGGCGTCGGTCAGGTCGATGCTGTGCGACATGAACGACGTCGGGCCGAGCAGCCCGAGCTCGCGATGCGCGAACGCGAGCGTGCCGGCGCGGTGCCCGTCCTGCGTGAACGTCAGGCCGCGCTCGCGCGCAAGCGCGCCGTAGCGTGCGGCCTGATCGCGGAAATCCCGCTCGTACTGCGCGAGTTCCGGGTCATGCTCGGGACCGTATACCGGCAGCGTGATCGCGATCCGGATCCGCCCGTCGGCGTCGCCGTGGCATTCGTCGACGATGCGTTCGCACACGTCGTACATCGTGTCGAAATCGATGTCGCGCGTGTCGCCGCCGTCCGGCGCGTGGCGCGTGTATGCACGCGGCGCGGGCGGGCGCGACGGGCCGACGGCCACGATCGAGCGCGTGCCGGTGCGCACGACGGCATCGCAATGACGCCGCGCGTAGACGGGATCGTCGACGCGCATGATCGAGTTGCCGCCGCCGAGCAGCGACACGCCCGTCGTCACGCCGGCCTTCAGCCGTTCGAGCGCCGCGAGATGCGATTCGGTTTCCCAGAACGCCTCGTCCGACGCGCGCGTATAGATCGTCTCGGCCGCGGCCGACCACGCATCGCCGTCCGCGCCGCCGATCGTGCGCAGCATCGCGTGGCCCGCGTGCGCATGCGCATCGATCAGGCCCGGCAGCACGGCCTTGCGGCGTGCGTCGATCGTGCGCGCGGCACGGAAGCGCGCCTGCAATTCGGCGGTATCGCCGACGGCGACGATGCGATCGCCCGTCACGGCAACCGCGCCGTTCTCGATCACGCGCCGCTGCGGGTCCATCGTGATCACGCAGCCGTTCGCGATCAGGGTGTCGATCGCTTCACGCCGGTCGTCGGCCTGGTCGTCGGCCTTGTTCTCGGTCGTCATCGTTTCGGTGTCCTGTTGTAGTTAGAAGGGGCCAGGCGCCGCCGCACGGAAAAACCGCCGGGCAGTCGCCCGGCGGTTCGGCGGCGGCACGCCGATCGGGTCGTCACGCGGAGCGGGCCGGCGCGGCCATGCGCGCCTTCAGCTTGCGCTGCGCCGCGCTGATCGCGATGAACACCACCGCGTTCACCGCGAGTGCGACGAGCCCGGGGTTGATCGACGTCAGCGTGCTGGATGCGCCGGGGAACAGCGACGCGAGCGTCACGCCGTAGTAGTTCGTCAGCGCGATCACGATCGCACCGGCGACGATCCCCGCGAACGCGCCTTCCCGCGTGCCGAACGGCCGCTTCAGGAAGCTCGACGCGAGCATCGGCACGAGCTGCGTGAGCAGGCTCGACGAGAAGATCGCGAGCGTGACGAAGGTCGCGCCGCCGCGCAGCACGAAGTAGACGACCACCAGCGTGAAGATCGGCAGCGCGATCCGCGCGACGCGCGTCACCTCGCGGTCGGTCGCGTTCGGCGCGAAGCCTTCGCGGTAGATGTTGCGCGCGATCGTCGTCGAGGCATTCAGCATGATCAGCGAGCCCGGCACCAGCGCGGTCAGGAGGCCCGTGCCGCCGACGATGCCGACGAACCACGCGGGGAACGTCTGCTTCACGAGACGCAGCAGCGCGAGATCGGTCTGCGCGCCTTCGAGCCCGTGCACCGTCATCACGGCCGCGAAGCCGACGAGGAACAGGAACGCGATCAGCACCTGGTACAGCGGCATCAGGATCACGTTGCGGCGCAGCGCGCGTTCGTCCTTCGCGACGTAGATCGCGGTGAAGCCGTGCGGATACAGGTAATAGCCGAGCGACGTGAGCAGGATCGTCGAGTTGTACCAGCTCAGGTTGAAGCCGTGCTCGGGCATGCGCAGCAGTTCGGGATGCGCGGCGTCGATCTTCGCGAACATCTCGCCGAGGCCACCGTAGTAGTGCATCGGCAGGTACAGGCCGAGGAAGATCGCGATCGCGAGGATCAGCACGTCCTTGAAGATCGCGATGCTCGCCGAACCGTGGATGCCCGACACGACCATGTACACGGCCATCAGCGTCGCGGCGATCCAGATCGCGGCCGCTTGCGGAATCAGCCCGTACGACATCTCGGACACGATCACGCCGAGGCCGCGCAGCTGGATCATCAGCAGCGACACCATCGCGAACACGGCCACGACCGACACAAGCACGCCGATTGCGCGGCTGTCGTACTTCGACGCGAAGTAGTCGGCGAACGACACGAGCCCGCGCTCCTTTGCGTAGCGCCACACCGCGGGCAGCATCCAGTAGCCGATCACGAACGCGAGGCAGCCGTACGACAGGATGTAGAACGCGGGCACGCCCTTGCTGTAGGTCCAGCCGCTCGCGCCGAGGAACGAGAACGTCGAGAACGCCTCGCCGGCCATCAGCAGGAACGTGAGCAGCGAGCCGAAGCCGCGCCCGCCGACCGCCCACTGTTCGAGCGTGAGCTTGCGGCCGCGCCGCGCCATCACGCCGATCGCGAGCGCGAACACGGCGAACGCCGCGATGATGATGATCGAGGCGTTCATCGCGCGTCTCCCGTGCGGCCGTCGCGGGCCGCGTCGCGCTCGTCGAGGTGGAACAGGATCGCGAGGATCGCGGCGGTCGCCGCCATCCAGATCAGGTTCCACACGAGCAGGAACGGCAGGCCGAACAGCAGCGGCCGCACCTCGGCGATCGAGCCGCCGATGTACATCCCGACGAACGGCAGCGCCGCCAGCAACAGTCTGAATTTCATCTATGTCTCCTCCGGAAGACGCGCGAACGCGTCAGCGCATCAGAACTTCTGGCGGATGCCGACCACCACCGCCACCTGCGACGTCGTCGACGACGGCCCGTCGGTCCCGTCGATCCACGCGTGGCCCACGCCCGACGACGCCTTCTGGTAGAAGCCGTTCACGTACACGTCGGTGCGCTTCGACAGCAGGTACTGCAGGCCGGCCGACACCTGCTGGTAGTGACCGTCGTCGGCGCCGCGCGCGACCTTCGTATAGGTGTAGCCGGCCGCGGCCATCAGCGCGGGCGTGATCAGGTAGCGCACGCTGCCTTCGTAGTTGTTGAAGCGCAGCGCACCGCCCGTCGCCTGGCCGAAGTTCGAGCCCGTGTACAGCAGCCCGAGCGTCGCCGCGCCGATCGTGTAATTGCCGCCCGCGCCCCAGATCTGCTGGCGCACCGCGCTCGACAGGCCGGCGCCGAACACCGACGCCGAGCCCGGGTAGTAGTTGTCGGACGCAACGGCGCCCGTCGCGCTGGCCGCCGGATGGTTCACGCGCGCATAGGCGGCGCCTGCATTGAGCGGCCCGTGCGTATAGGTGATGCCGGCGCTCCACGAGTTGTCGTTCGAGAAGCCCGTCGAATTCGAGAACCCGTACATCAGGTTCGCCTGCAGGCCCGCGATCGTCGGCGACACGTACTTGACCGCGTTGTTGGTGCGGAAACTATTGTTGATGTCGTCGTTGTCGAACGGGTGCGTCGAGTACTGCGCGAGGAAGCTGCTCATCTGCAGCGAGCCGAGAATGTCCTGCGTCGAGTTGTACTGGCGGCCGAGCGTCACCGCGCCCCAGCTCGCGCCGCTCAGGCCGACCCACGCGGAGCGGCCGAACATCCGGCCGCCCTGCCCGAGCGCGCCGTTCGCGACGTTGAAGCCGTTCTCGAGCCGGAAGTTCGCCTTCAGGCCGCCGCCGAGATCCTCGCTGCCGATCAAGCCCCAGCGCGGGCCCGATTCGTTGCCGCCCGTGAACTGCCACAGCGCATGGCCCTTCGAATTGTTCGTGTAGGTCACGCCGGCGTCGACGATCCCGTACAGCGTTACCGTCGACTGCGCGTGCGCGGCGCCGGCGACCATCATCGCCATGGCCGCGCTCATGTACGCGACGCCCGTCTTCCTGCTCATCGTTCGCACCATCTCCGTCATCTCCTCTCCAAACCGTCTTGTCGATGTTGTGTTTTGTTGATGCTGGCCATACGCGCCGGTCGGCTTGTATAGACAGTGGCTGGATGGTATCCAGCCGCAGTCGCATCAAGAAATGAAATGTTCAACTGGGCGGCAGTTGAAAATCGAATGGAGACGAACGAAGGGGAAATGGGCGGCGACTGCGCGTGTCTGCAAGCCGATAGAAAGCATGGAAGCCCGCCGGACGCGGCGCATTCTGCTCAGACATGAATGGCTCGCGTAAGCAAGCTGACGAAACGGTAACGCGCGACGCGCCTATGCGGTTTTCCCGGATAGACCGTGCATCGGCCGCCGCAACGCGGCGTCGAACGGATTCGTGCGCGGGCCGATCGCATCGGCCTGGCGCCGGAGCAGCTCGACGACCATCGGCATCCGGTCGTCGCCGAGCCGCGACGCCAGCGTGCCAACGCTCAGCGCGCCGACCGGGTAGCCGGTGCGATCGAGGATCGGCACCGCGACGCCGGCCATCCCGTCGAGCACGCCGCTGTTGCGGCCCGCGTAGCCGAGCTCGCGCACGCGCTCGATCTCGGTGCGCAGGTAGACCTCGTCGAGCACGCCGTAACCGCGAATGCGCGGCACGTTGAAGCGGATCACTTCCTCGCGCTCGGCTTCCGGCAGGAACGCGAGGATCGCGAGGCTGCCCTGCCCGACGCCGAGCGCAATGCGCCCGCCGATGTCCCCGGTGAACGAACGGATCGGGAACGGGCCTTCGCACAGATCGAGACACACTGCGTCGAAGCCGCTCTTCACGAGCAGGAAGATCGTCTCGCCGAGGCTCGCGCACAGCCGCAGCAGCGCAGGCCGGCACAGCGTGCGCATGCTGCTCGGGTTGCCGGCCAGCGCGGCGAGCGCGAAGAAGTCGACGCTCAGCCGGTACAGCTTCGACTGTTCGTCCTGCTCGACCATCCCTTCGGCGATCAGCGATTGCAGGATCCGGTGCGCGGTGCCCTGCGTAAGGCCGACGGCCTTCGCGAGGTGCGTGACGCGCACGCCGTCCTGCTGCATGCCGGCCAGCGCGCGCAGGATCGCGAACGCACGCTGCAGCATGCCGGTGCCCGGCGCGCCGGCCGCATCGACGGCGGCGTCGTCGTCCGCGGCCGGCATGCGTACGGCACGCGACGTTCCGGGCGAATGCGGTTCCTGCATGCGGATTCTCCTCGATGATTTCATTGAACGGAATACATCAGCTGCCATTGTCGTGTCGCCAAAATGCGCGCGGCATCCGGGTGTGCACGGGATTGACGCGCGTCTTTCACCACCTGCCCGCCCTTCATTCAACGGAACGATTTGCCGGCGACTCGGCAAAGCATTCCGTTCACTGGAATTTTTCTGAAATTCATCTCGTTGAGCAGAATTCCAAATTGACGCTCCGAAATATGGCTGGCTAGAGTCCGCGTCAATGACGCACCGGCCATGCGGTGTGCGAACCCGGAGTGCTCCATGTCGTTTCTCACGCTTACGGATCTGACGAAATCGTTCGGCGCGCTCACCGCCGTCGCCGACGTCAACCTGTCGGTCGAACAAGGCGAATTCGTGTCGCTGCTCGGGCCGTCGGGCTGCGGCAAGACCACGACGCTGCAGATGATCGCCGGCTTCGTCGACGTCACCCGCGGCCGCATCGCGCTCGACGGGCAGGACATCACGCACATGAAGCCGAACCGCCGCGGGCTCGGCATCGTGTTCCAGAGCTATGCGCTGTTTCCGCACATGAGCGTCGCGGAGAACGTCGGCTTCGGGCTCGACATGCGCGGCGTCGACAAGGCGGAGCGCGCCGAGCGCATCCGCGCGGCGCTCGCGCTCGTGCGGCTCGATGCGCTCGCGCACCGCTTTCCGCGTGAATTGTCCGGCGGGCAGCGGCAGCGCGTCGCGATCGCGCGCGCGGTGGTGATCGAGCCGCCGGTGCTGCTGCTCGACGAGCCGATGTCGAACCTCGACGCGAAGCTGCGCGAAGAGATGCAGTTCGAACTGCGCGCGATCCAGCGCAAGATCGGCACGACGACGATCATGGTCACGCATGATCAATCGGAAGCGCTGTCGATCAGCGATCGCGTGGTCGTGATGGAAGCCGGCCGCATCACGCAGACGGACACGCCGTACCGCGCGTACGAACGCCCGGAGAACCACTTCGTGTCGCAGTTCATCGGCAAGGCGAACCTGCTGCCCGGCACGATCGTCGCGCACGACGGCGACGCGATCCGCATCGATCTCGGCCACGATCTCGCGGAGACCGGCCGCACCGTGCACCTGCCGGCGCGCGAGCGCGACGTGCGCATCGGCGATGCCGTGTCGGTGTGCATCCGTCCTGAGAAGCTACGACTGTGCGCACCCGGCGCGGGCCGCTTCGCCGCGACCGTCACGAGCCGCTTCTTCCTCGGCAGCCAGTGGCTGTACCGCGTCGACAGCGCGCTCGGCGAAGTGCTCGTGTGCTGCCAGAACGAAGGCGCGGAGCCGCTCGCGGAAGGCGCGCCGGTCGGCGTCGACTGGCACAGCGACGCGGTGCGCGTGATGCGCCGGGAGGCCTGAATGCGACAGCCTACCCGTCCGCTTTCGACCGACGGCGCGCCGGCCGGGCTCGCGCCATCGGGCGCGGCCGACGCCGTTCCGCTTCGCACCGGCGGCGTTGCGCTGCGCGCGACGTGGCGTGCGCACGCGCCGCTGTGGCTGATGTGTGCGCCCGCGTTCGCGCTGTTCGCCGCGCTCGTGCTCGTGCCGCTCGCGATGACCTTCGCGCTCACGTTCTACCGTTACGACCAGGCCACCGGCCCGATCGCCGCCTTCCAGCTCGGCAATTACGCGGAGGTGCTCGGCTCGTCGTACTTCCACACGATCTTCGCGCGCACGTTCGGCATCGCCGCGCTGACCACCGCGATCTGCGTCGCGATCGGCACACCCGAAGCGTACGTGCTGTCGAAGATGCGCGATCCGTGGCGCTCGCTGTTCCTGCTCGTCATCCTTGCTCCGCTGCTCGTGTCGGTCGTCGTGCGCGCGTTCGGCTGGAGCATGCTGCTGAACACGAGCGGGCTCGTGAACCAGGCACTCGGGCTCGTCGGCCTCGGGCCGTACAAGCTCGAGTACACGACGTTCGCGATCGTGATCGCGCTCGTCCACGTGATGCTGCCGTTCATGGTGATTCCCGTCTGGACGGCACTGCAGCGGCTCGATCCGCAAACCGAGCACGCGGCGCTGTCGCTCGGCGCGTCGCCGTTCACGACGCTGCGCCGCATCGTCGTGCCGCAGCTGATGCCGGGCGTGCTGTCGGGCAGCCTGATGGTGTTCGGGCTGTCGGCGAGCGCCTTCGCGATCCCCGGCCTGCTCGGCGGACGCCGCCTGAAGGTCGCGGCGACCGCCGTCTACGACGAATTCCTCGGCTCGCTGAACTGGCCGCTCGGCGCGACGATCGCGGTGCTGTTGCTGGTCGCGAACCTCGTCGTGATGCTCACCTACTACCGCGTGCTCGAACGCCGCTACGCGCGCAGCCTCGGAGGCGCTTCCCGATGAGAAAGAACGGCCCCATTGCGCTGGCGTTCCATACGCTCGTGATCCTGTTCGTGCTCGCGCCGCTCGCGATCGTCGTGCTGGTCGCGTTCACGCCCGACGAAACGCTGACGCTGCCGACGCACGGCCTGTCGCTGCGCTGGTTCCGCGCGATCCTCGACTATCCGGACTTCGTCACCGCGTTCGTCAACAGCGTGAAGCTCGCGTTCGCGTCGGCGACGCTGTCGCTCGCGATCGCGTTGCCCGCCGGGCTCGCGATCGGCCGCGCGACCTTTCCCGGCCGCGCGTTCCTGAACGGCCTGTTGCTGTCGCCGCTCGTGATTCCCGGCCTCGTGCTCGGCATCGCGCTGCTGCGCTTCTTCGCGCTGATCGGCGCGACCGGCTCATTCGCGTGGCTGGTGCTCGCACACATGATCGTCATCACGCCGTTCGTGATGCGGCTCGTGCTCGCGTCCGTCGCGGGCCTCGACCGCAGCATCGAGCAGGCCGCGTGCTCGCTCGGCGCCGACCCGTGGACGACGTTCCGCCGCATCACGCTGCCGATGATCCTGCCTGGCATCACCGGCGGCTGGCTGCTCGCGTTCATCAACAGCTTCGACGAGCTGACGATGTCGATCTTCGTCACGTCGCCGCAGACAGTCACGCTGCCGGTGCGCATGTACATGTATGCGACCGAATCGATCGATCCGATGATGGCGTCGGTATCGGCGCTGGTCATCTTCATCACCGCCGCCGCGATGCTGCTGCTCGATCGCGTGTACGGCCTGAACCGCATCCTGATCGGCCAACACTGATGACGACATTCGTTTCCCGCTCCACCGACAACGCGGACGACGGTGCGCAATTCGTGCGCGTCGCCGAACGCGAGCGCGCCGCCGTCGCGTTCACGCTCGACGGCCGGCCCGCGCAGGCGCTCGCCGGCGACACCGTGCTCACCGCGATCCTCGTCGCGCAGCGCCGCGTGCGCGTGAGCGAATTCAGCGGCAAGCCGCGCGCGGGCTTCTGCCTGATCGGCGCGTGCCAGGACTGCTGGGTCCGCACCGAGGCCGGCGCCCGCGTGCGCGCATGCTCGACGCCGATCGCCGATGGCATGCGGATTCTCACCGGCGCGCAGCCCGCCACGGCCGGAGACGCATCATGAGCGACGCACTGCGACCGGTGATCGTCGGCGCGGGGCCGGCCGGCGTGCGCGCGGCCGAGGCGCTGGTCGACGCGGGGCTGCGCCCCGTCGTGATCGACGAGAACGCGCGCTGGGGCGGGCAGATCTATCGCCAGCCGCCGACCGACGGCGCGTTCGCGCGCGGCAAGCGCGTGCTGTACGGCTTCGAGGCCGCGAAGGCCGATGCCGTGCACCGCACGATGGCCGCGTTGCTGCCGCACGTCGACTATCGGCCAAACACGCTCGCCTGGGCGTGCGGCGCGGGCCGCGTCGACACGCTGCAGGACGGCCGCGAAACGACCGTGCCGTTCTCGCACCTGATCGTCGCGAGCGGCGCGACCGATCGCATGCTGCCGGTACCGGGGTGGACGCTCGCGGGCGTCTATACGCTCGGCGGCGCGCAGGTCGCGCTGAAGGCGCAGGGCTGCGCGATCGGCAGCCGCATCGTGTTCGCGGGCACGGGGCCGTTGCTGTATCTCGTCGCCTATCAGTACGCGAAGGCCGGCGCGCAGGTCGCGGCCGTGCTCGACACGAGCCCGCTGCGCCGGCAGGCTGCCGCGACGCCCGCCCTGCTGCGCATGCCGTCCACATTCGCGAAGGGGCTGTACTACATCGGCTGGCTGCGCGCGCACGGCGTCGCGATCGAAACCGGCGTCACGCTCGAGCGCGTGCTCGGCGAGCGGCACGTAACGGGCCTCGCATGGCGCGCGGCCGGCGGCGACGCGCCGCCGCGGATGCTCGACTGCGATGCGCTCGGCCTCGGCTTCGGGCTGCGTTCCGAGACCCAGCTCGCGGATCTCGCCGGCTGCCGGTTCCGTTTCGATCCGCTCAACCGCGCATGGCTGCCCGAACGCGATGCGGCCGGCCGCACGTCGGTGCGCGGCATCTACGTGGCGGGCGACGGTGCCGGCATCGCAGGCGCCGACGCGGCCGAGGCGTCCGGGCGACGCGCGGCGCTCGCGCTGCTCGCGGATGCGGGAATCGCGATTCCGTCGTCGTCGCCGTCGCTGGCCGGCAAGCCCGATGTAGCGACGCTCGATCGCACGCTCGCCCGGCTCGGCGCGTTCCGTGCCGGCCTCGAAGCGGCGTTCGCGCCGCCCGCCGCACTCGCCGCGCGCTGCCCGGACGACACGATCGTGTGCCGCTGCGAGGAAATCGACGCGGGTACGCTGCGACGCTGCATCCGCGGTGGCGAAGCGACCGAGCTGAACCGGCTGAAGGCGCTGACACGCGCCGGGATGGGCCGCTGCCAGGGCCGGATGTGCGGCGACGCGACCGCACTCGTGCTCGCCGCGGAAACCGGCCGCGCGCTCGCGGACGTCGGCCGGTTGCGCGCGCAACCGCCGGTGAAGCCCTTCCCGATCTCGGCCGCGCTCGCGGGCGACAATGTCACGGCGATTCCCGACGAGGCACGCGATGAGTGAACGCCGTCACTACGACGTCGCGATCGTCGGCGGCGGGCTCGTCGGCGCTTCGGCTGCGCTGGCGCTCACGCGGCACGGCTTGCGCGTCGCGCTGTTCGAGCGCCGCGACTGCGGCGCACAGGCAAGCGGCGTGAACTACGGCGGCGTGCGCTGCCAGGGCCGCCCCGCCGAACAGCTGCCGCTCGCGCTGCGCGCGCGGCGCATCTGGGATCGCCTGCCCGAGCTGATCGGCATCGACGGCGAATTCGTCGTGTCGGGTCATTTGCGGCTCGCGCGCAGCGACGCCGATCTCGAGGCGCTCGATGCCTACGCGACGCTTGCCGGCGAGCACGGCTTGCCGTTGCAGGTGATGCGCGGCGACGCGTTCCGCCGCCGCTACCCGTGGCTCGGCCGCGCGGCGGTCGGCGGCTCGCTGTGCGCGACCGACGGGCACGCGAACCCGCGCGTCGTGTCGCCCGCGTTCGCGCGCGCGGCCCGCGCAGCGGGTGCCGACGTGTTCGAGCACACGCCGGTCGACGACGCCCGGCACGACGGCACGCGTTTTCATGTCGTTGCGGGCGGTCGTGCGTTCAGTTCGACGTGGCTGATCAACTCGGCCGGCGCATGGGCGAACACGATCGCCGAGCGCTTCGGCGAAGCCGTGCCGATGGAGCCGATCTACCCGAACATGTGGGTGACCGAACCGCTGCCGCCGTTCATCACGCACAACCTCGGCGTGTACGGCGGCGGCGTGTACGCGCGGCAGGTCGCGCGCGGCAACTGCGTGATCGGCGGCGGGCGCGGCCGCGGCGACGGCGAGTTCGGCCAGCCGTCGGTCGACACGACGCGCGCGGTGATGCGCGATGCGTGCGCGCTGCTGCCCGCATTGCGCGACGCGCTGCTGATCCGCACGTGGAGCGGCGTCGAAGGCTGCACGCCCGACCACAACCCGATCATCGGCGCTAGCCGTACCACGCCGAACCTGCTGCATGCGTTCGGCTTTTCCGGCGGTGGCTTCCTGCTCGCGCCGGGCGTCGGCGAAGTGCTCGCCGCGCTCGTCACGACCGGCGAGACCGCCACGCCGCTCGATGCATTCTCGATCGGCCGCTTTGCACAGCAAACCGCGCCGACCGCCCCTTTCCGTCAAGAGGAGACCCAACGATGAAACTGCTCGGAACGATCGCGGCGGCTGCCGCCCTCTGCATCGCAGGCGCCGGCGTGCCCGCGCCCGCCTTCGCGCAAACGAAGACGATCTACGTCGGCATGAACGGCGGCCCGATGGAAAAAGCCTATACGAGCCAGGTGCTGCCCGACTTCGAGAAGGCGAACAACGTGAAGGTCGTCGTCGTGCCCGGCACGTCGTCGGACGTGCTCGCGAAGCTGCTCGCGAACCGCAACAAGCCGCAAATCCACGTCGCGTTCCTCGACGACGGCGTGATGGCGCGCGCGGTCAGCCTCGGCGTGTGCCAGAAGCTCGACGATTCGCCGGTGCTGAAGGAGCTGTATCCGTTCGCGCGGATGAAGGACGACATCGGCGCCGGCGTGCAGCTCGGCATGACCGGCATCGCCTACAACAAGAAACTGTTCGCGGAGAAGGGCTGGGCGCCGCCGACGTCGTGGATGGATTTCGCCGACCCGAAATACAAGGGCAAGGTCGTGTTCCAGTCCGCGTCGAGCAGCACGTTCGGGCTGCACGGATTTCTCGCGATCAACCGGCTGCTCGGCGGCAGCGAACAGAACGTCGAGCCCGGCTTCAGCAAGTGGGCGAGCACGGTCGGGCCGAACGTCGTCGAGTACATCCCGAACTCGGCGAAGATCTCCGAGATGGTGCAGACCGGCGAAGCCGGCCTGTTCCCGTTGACGCCGACCGGTGTCGGCGACCTGCAGGACAAGGGCATTCCGGTCGCGTATGCGAACCCGAAGGAAGGCCCGGTGCTGCTGCTCGTCGACCTGTGCGTGGTCGCGAACAACCCGGATCCGCAACTGGCCCAGAAGCTCGCGCAGTTCCTGCTGTCCGCACCCGCGCAGACGAAGGCGGCCGAAGCCGGCAAGCAGATCCCGACCAATCGCCTCGCGAAGATGCCCGCCGCGATGCAGCAAAGCCTCGGCAACGTCGACGATCTGGTGCGCAAGTTGACGGTGGTCGACTGGACGGCGATCAACGCCCGCCGCGCGCAGTGGGACACGCGCTGGAACCGGCAGATCGAGCGGTGACGGGCACCGGCGCGCGCGGGTACGGCCGTGCGCGCCGCGACCATCATTTGCGGGAGTGATGACACTCCCCTTTTTCTGCGGATTTGACCGGGGCGGCGGTGCCGACAACACTAGCCCGCAGTGCCGCATGCGGTCGAGAGACGGCACGCACCCGCCCCCTTCAGAGTCCGCCATGTACCCGACCGACACCGTGCAATCCCCGAGCGCCGCCCGGCCGCTCGCCGACCGGCAGCTTCGCCGCATCGTCATCGCCTCCGTCGCCGGCAACGCGATGGAGTGGTACGACTTCTTCGTCTACGGCACGGCCGCCGCGCTCGTGTTCGGCCACGTGTTCTTTCCGCCCGGCGCGTCGCCGCTCGCGGGCAGCCTCGCGGCGTTCGCCGCGTTCGCACTCGGCTTCGTCGCGCGGCCGCTCGGCGGGATCGTGTTCGGGCATGTCGGCGACCGCTACGGCCGCAAGGCGTCGCTCGTGTGGACGCTGCTGATCATGGGCGCGTCGACGTTCGCGATCGGCCTGCTGCCGACCTACGCGCAGGTCGGCCTGTGGGCGCCGGCGGCGCTCGTCGTGCTGCGGCTGCTGCAAGGCATCGCGTCCGGCGGCGAATGGGGCGGCGGCGTGCTGATGATCAGCGAGAACGCGCCGCCCGAGCAGCGCGGCTACTACGCGGCGTGGAGCCAGCTCGGCGTCGGCGGCGGCTTCGTGCTGTCGTCGGCCGCGTTTCTCGCCGCCCAGGCGCTGCCCGACGACGCGTTCCGCACCTGGGGCTGGCGGCTGCCGTTCCTCGCGAGCATCGCGATCTTCGCGATCGGCATCTACATCCGCCGCCACCTGCCGGAAAGCCGCGACTACGAGCAGGCCGGCAAGCGCGGCGCGCACACGCACTTGCCGATCGTCGAGTGCATCCGCCGCCATCCGAAGGAAATCCTGCTTGCGATGGGGCTGCGCGTCGCCGAAAACGGCGGTGCGTACATCTTCCTCGCGTTCTCGCTCGTCTACGGCAAATACGTCGGCATCCCGAACGGCGTGATGCTGACCGGCGTGATGATCGCGATGATCGTCGAAATGGGCGCGATGCTCGCGTGGGGCCGGCTGTCCGACCGGATCGGCCGCAAGCCCGTGTACCTGATCGGCGCGCTGAGCCTCGTCGCGTGCGCGTTTCCGTTCTTCTGGCTGCTCGACACGCGCGCGACGCCGCTCGTGTGGCTCGCGCTGACGGTCGGCACCGCGGTGAGCCACGGCGCGATGATCGGCACGCTGCCCGCGCTGGTCGGCGAGCTGTTCAGCACCGAGGTGCGCTATTCGGGCGTCGCGCTCGGCCATGAAGTCGCGTCGATCTTCGCGGGCGGCATGTCGCCGCTGATCGCGACCGCACTGCTCGCGCGCTATCACGCGTCGTGGCCCGTGTCGCTGTTCCTCGTGGCGCTCGGCCTCGTGACCGTCGCGACGCTGTGCGTGATGCGCGAGACGCGCGGCGCGCCTGCTGCCGACACGCGCGGCGACGCGGCATGAGCGTGGCCGCCGCGCACGCGACGCTTCCGGCCGGCGAACGACACACCGGTTTGCGGTACCGCATGCACGCGTGCGCTGCACGACGATCGCACCGGGCCGCGACGACCGTCCTATGCGTCCGTGCTGCGCCGCGCGCCGTCGAACGCCGGCGCCAGT
The DNA here is from genome assembly GCF_905339875.1 of Burkholderia sp. BCC1998. Classification (NCBI taxonomy): domain Bacteria; kingdom Pseudomonadati; phylum Pseudomonadota; class Betaproteobacteria; order Burkholderiales; family Burkholderiaceae; genus Burkholderia; species Burkholderia sp. BCC1998. Next base: position 18,827 of record NZ_CAJPHE010000018.1, on the reverse strand, counting down.
CCCAGGTGGTCGAGCAGCCGTGCGAATTCGCCGAGCCGCTGCCGCATGTAGGCCGGCACGTCGACCTGCGCATAGTCGTGGAACCCGGCGCCGCTACGCACGCCGTCGCGCCCGGCCGCCATGTTGCGCACGACGCTGTCGGCCGGCGCGAAGCGCGGGCCGATCTCGCCGGCGAGATACGTCGACGCGTAGTACAGGATGTCGCAGCCGCCCCAGTCGATGAACTCGAGCAGCCCGAGCACCGCGAAGCGCGGGCCGAAGCCGGTGCGGATCGCCATGTCGATGTCCTCGGCGCTCGCGACGCCCTCTTCCACCATGCGTGCGGCTTCATTCATCGCGAGCGCCTGGATGCGCGGCACGATGTAGCCGGGCGCCGGCCCGCAGATCACCGGCTTCTTGCCGACGCGTTCGAGCAGCGCGGCCAGCGCGTCGACGACCCGCTGATCGGTCGCGTCGCTGCGGCTGATCTCGACGAGCGGCATCAGCAGCGCCGGGTTCAGCCAGTGCGCATTCAGCATCCGTTCCGGATGCGCGACATGACGCTGCAACTCGGTGACGACGAACGTCGACGTCGTCGACGCGATCGTTGCGCGCGCATCGACATGTGCGCCGAGCCAGCGCAGCGCGTCGGCCTTCGCGTCGAGCACTTCGGGCAGCGCTTCGAACACGATGCCGGCGTCGCACAGCGCGGACGCCGCGCCATCACGCGCGACCAGCGCGATGCGGGCGATGACGGCCGCGGCCTGGTCGCCATCGATCCGGCCGAGCGCCACCTGCGCATGCAGCGGCCGCGCGATCTCGCCGCGCGTGCGATCCTCGAATACGCGCCAGCCTTGCGCGTCGCGCGGCTTGAAGTCGATCAGCGTCACGTCGAGGCCCGCGAACGCAAAGACGAGCGCGATCCCCTGCCCCATGCGTCCCGCGCCGAGCACGTGCACGCGCGTCACGTCGGCGGCGGGCGTCATGCGGCGTACCCCGCATCGAGCAGCGCGCGCATCGCGTCGCGCGACAGCGCGGCGAGGCCGAGCGCCTCCAGCGTGCGCCCTTGCGCATACAGGTCGCGGCCGGTCACCGCCGACGCGACGCTCAGCAGCCCCTGCGCAACGGGCGTCGGCACGTCGGCCCGGCGCCCGCACGACACGATGAAGGACAGCCCGAGCCGGGTGTCCTCGAGCATGTAGCGATGCGTGCGCAAATCGATCTTCTCGCGCCAGTCGCCGCTGTCGGTCAGCTTGCCGTGCGCGCCACGCCCGTACATCCATTCGTCGCCGTCGGTCGCGTAGTGGTCCGCCAGCGGGAAATGCGGCGCGCGGTAGCCCAGTGCCTCGCGTACGGCGATGCGTTCGGCATCGAGCGCATTCGTCACGCGGCGGATCGACGGCTGCGTGCCTTCGTTGTGGATGTCCCACGCGTCGAAGTGTTCGAGCGGCCCGGCGTTCATCAGGATCAGCGGCGGATGAATCACCGGGCCCGCGTTCATCAGCGCGCCGGACAGCGCATCCTCGACCGGCTCGACCGACGGGTAGCCCGCGCGCAGCACGTCGAACGCCCAGGTCGCCGCGTTCGCGGGAAACACGCCGGTCGGCAGGCGCGTCGCATACGCGCTGATCACGACCGCGTCGTCGCCATGCTTGCGTACCAGGTACGGCAGCGTGCCGGTCTCGGCAAAAGCGACGCGCGCGCGGTTGCCGGCATCGGCCGCCGCACGCGCGAACACGACGCTGCCGAACGTGCCGGGCGGCAGGAACACGACCTGGTCGTCCTCCAGCAGGGGCGCGACCTGCGCGGCGAGCGCATCGTGCGAGACGGCCGGCAGCGGCACCACGACGAGCCGCGCGCCGCGCAGCGCGGCCGCGAGATCGTCGCTCAGGCGGATCGCGCCGGGTGCGTCGCCGAGCGGCACGGCACGCCTGCCGCGATAGTCGATCACCTGCAACGCGCCGAGCTCGCGCAGCCGCGCATGCGGTTCGCGGTCGCGCCGCCACCACGTCACGTCGTGGCCCTTCTCGAACAGGTCGATCGCGGCCGCATGGCAGCCGTGGCCGCCGCCCAGTACACATACCTTCATCGTCGTCTCCCGGTGAGTGAGTGTTGCCGAGACTACGCGGCGGCGCACGTCGCGTCGCTTCAAAACGCGCAACGGCGCGCCCGTTCGCGCAACGCAATCGCGGCGATGCGCACGACGTCGCATCCATCCATCCGACACGAGGCCACCGCATGGATATCGCCCTTTCCCGACATGCGCCGAACCGGCTCGGCACGCTGCATGCGCCCGACGAAGTCGAACGCGCGGTCGCGCACCGGCTCGGGCCGCACCGGATGGCCGCGCACGGCCGCGATCCGTTTCATGCGGAGCTGTACGAGGTGCCGCTGTATCACGGCGCACTGCTCGAGCTCTGCTACGGCCGCGAGACGCGCATCGAGTTCGGCGACGATGCCGGGCATTTCCTGTTCCGGCTGACGCTGTCGGGCGCATGTGAGCTGCAGGCCGGCGACGTGGTCGCACGCGCCGGGCCGGGCCAGCTGACGGTGTCGTCGCCGGCGCTCGCGAGCCGCCTGAGCACGAGCCCCGATTGCCGCAACCTGGTGCTGCGGCTCGAACGCGGCGCACTCGAGCGCAAGCTGCAGGACATGCTGCACACGACGCTCACGCGGCCGCTGCAGTTCGATCTCGCGGCCGGCGGCAACGGTGCGGGCGCGGCGCTCGTGCTGCCGACCTTCGAATACCTGTGCCGGCTCGGCGCGCAGCCGGGGATCGGCACGTCGATCACGACGTTCGGCGCCGATCTCAGCGCGTGGCTGATGGCGCTGCTGCTCACGCACCTGCCGCATTCGTACAGCGCCGCGCTCGCGCGCGGCACGCCGCCGCTGCCGGCGCACGTGCGCCGCGCGTGCGACCACGTCGACGCGCACCTGGGCGACCCGCTCGCGCTCGCGGCGCTGGCGGCCGTCGCGGGCGTCGCGCCGCGCACGCTCCAGCATGCGTTCCGCGCGTTCCTGAACACCACGCCGGCCGCCTACGTGCGCGAGCGCCGGCTGGCCGCGGTGCACGCCGCGCTGCAGCGCGGCGACGCGCGCAGCGTGACCGACGTGCTGATCGCGCACGGCATTCACGGCTTCGGCCATTTCGCGAAGGCGTATGCGCGGCGTTACGGCCACCTGCCTTCCGTCACCGCGAGGCAAGCACCATGACGCACTCCGCCACCGGCCGGCCGCCGGCCCGCCCCGAACCCGCGGCGCACGACGCGGACGCGCCCGACGGCCTGCGCGTGCAGGACCTCGACCTGAACCTGTTGAAGACGTTTCGCGCGGTGTACGAAGAACGGCACGTCGGCCGCGCAGGGTTGCGGCTCGGCGTCACGCAGCCGTCGGTGAGCTACGCGCTCGGCCGGCTGCGCCTGATGTTTCGTGACGCGCTGTTCGTGCGCACCGGCACCGGCGTCGAGCCGACGCCGCGCGCGCAACGGCTCGCACTATCGGTCGACAAGGCGCTCGCGATCCTGCAGGACGTGCTCGACGAAGGCTCGCGCTTCGCGCCGGACAGCACCCAGCGCGTGTTCCGGCTGCACATGAGCGACTTCGCGGCGAGCGCGTTCCTGCCGACGTTGCTCGCGGCATTCGACCGGCGCGCGCCGGGCGCGGTGATCGAGACGCTGCATGTCGACGAATGCCAGCTCAACGTCGCGCTCGAATCGGGCCGCATCGACTTCGCGCTCGGTCATTTCGCGGATGCATCGAGCCATTTCCAGCGGACCGCGCTGCTGCACGAACGCTGCGTGCTGCTGATGCCGCGCCGCACCGCGCAGCGCCTCGCGCTGCCCGGCGGTTTCGTGCTCGACGGCGACGCGCCTGACGCGCTGCGCTTCGTCGCGGTGACCGCGCATCCGCAATCGATGCAGCTGCTGGAACGACACGGCCTGATGCCGCGCGTGCGGGCGGCGCTGCCCGACTTCCTGGTGGTGCCGGCGCTGCTCGAACACGGCGATTACGCGCTGATCCTGCCGGAGACCGTCGCGCTCACGTTCGCGGCGCGCCAGCCGTGCACGCTGTACGAGATCGCGGGCGCCGGCGAATGGGCCGTCAACGCGTACTGGCACCGGCGCTTCGATGCGGACCCGGGCCATCGGTGGCTGCGCGCGCTGCTGCTGGAGCTGTTCGATATCGGCCGGCAGGCGCCGTTCGACGCATGGCTCGCGCCGCAACCGCCCGCCTGCGCATAGCGGCGCGGGCGGGCGCAGACCGACCTCGGCGGTCAGAACGCCGTGAGGATGCCCGCGACGATCGAACTGGCGGTCGCGCCGGGTTTCGCGACCGCGACGCCGCCGCCCGCCGCGCCATTGACGACGAAGCGCGCGTGCGCGCCGTTGCGCACCATCGCGGCCCCCGTGTACAGCACCGTGCGCTTCGACAGCGGATAGTCGAAGCGGATGCCGTACGAATCGGCGTTGCCGTCGCTGTCGGCGACCTTCCGGTAGTGGCCGATGCTCAGCAGCAGCGACGCGCGCCCGATCGGCACCGTCGCGCTGAGTTCCATCGTGTCGCTGTGCGGATACGCGCTCTGGCTGTCGATCGCGGCCGCGACGTCGGGGCCGCCGCGATGCCGCATGTACAGCGCGGCGACCTTCACGACGTTGAAGTCGTACGAGATCGCGCCGACCGTGTAGTTGCCGTTCGCGGCCGAACTGGTGACGCCGAGCGCGGATGCCGCCACCGGGCTGAACTTCTGCTGCATGTAGTCGACGTCGACCGACAACCCGCCGCGCACGTAGTTGAGGCCCGCGCCGTACGTGTCGCCGAGCGTCGCCGGCTGGCCGGCCGCGCCGTTGTTGCCGCGCGCGGCCATCGCGCGCAGCATGAAGCCCGCGTAACGCGGCGACGTGTAGCGCAGCGAGTTGCGCACGCGCAGGAACGCGGGGCCGACGAAGTTGTTCGTCGCGTTGCCCCATGCGAGGCCCGCGCCGAGCCCGGGCAGGCTGTACGTGACGAGCGTCGTGTGCACGATCGTGTAGAGCTCGCCGAACTGCACGCCGCCGAACGGCCCGGTGATGCCGACCCACGCCTCGCGGCCGAACAGCGCGCTGCCGTTCGACAGCGCGCCGCTCGCCGCGTTGAAGCCGTCCTCGAGCTTGAAGATCGTCGCGTAGCCGCCGCCGAGATCCTCGACACCCTTCAGCCCCCACTGCGACGCCCACAGATTGCCGCTGCCCATGCGCGTCACGTGGTTCGGCCCGGCGTTCGCATATTCGATCGCGGTGTCGATGCGGCCGTAGAGCGTCACGCTCGATTGCGCGACAGCCGGCAGCGATGCGCACGCAAGGAGTGCGGCCGCCAGCGTGGCAAGCGGTACGGCAAGCCGGTCGGCCCGCCCGTTCGAATGGTTCATCTTGGTCGTCCCGTGGAAATGCCGGCGCGTGTCGGCAACGCGCCGTTTGACATGAAGCGCGTTCGCATTCGGATGCGAACGCTGCCGATCAAAAACGGGCCGAGTCTAGGAACGACAATTTCGGACGTCGACGCAATGCGCTCTATAACGCTTATAGACGCGCTGCATGATGCGCGCACGCGCCGCCGCACGTGCGCCGCGCGGCGGCCCGCGCGCACGGCCTCGGTGTTTTCTTTATCCGCGTCGGTAAATGTCCGTGTGGCGCGGCTGTCACTCCGGCTATGGCGGCCGAATTTGGCCGACTACGCTGCGTCTCCGATCGTGTCACCCGCACGCTTTCGCACCGCGACGGCGCCCGGCCCGCGAGGCCCGCGCCGCGCTTTTCCACCGCCCGCTCCTGGAGAATCCGCATGTCCGCATCCACGGCCCGCGCTGCCGACGGCAAGCGCTATACGTACGAATGGTATGTCGTCGTCATCTGCATGCTCGCGTATGTCTTTTCGTTCGTCGATCGCCAGGTGCTCGTCCTGATGATCGAACCGATCAAGCGCGACCTGCACCTGACCGATACGCAGTTCAGCCTGCTCAACGGCTTCGCGTTCTCGCTGTTCTACGCGGTGATGGGCCTGCCCGTCGCGTATCTCGCCGATCGCTACGCGCGCCCGCGTATCATCGCGCTCGGCATCGCGCTGTGGAGCGTCGCGACCGCCACGTGCGGGCTCAGCCAGCAATTCGTGCAGATGTTCGTCGCGCGGATGGGCGTCGGCGTCGGCGAGGCCGCGCTGTCGCCCGGCGCGTATTCGATGCTCGCCGACTACTTCCCGAAGGAGAAGCTCGGCCGCGCGATCGCCGTGTATTCGCTCGGCTCGTTCATCGGCGGCGGCGTCGCGTTCCTGATCGGCGGCTACGTGATCGCGCTGCTCAAGCATGCGAGCGCGTTCACGCTGCCGGTCGTCGGGCAGGTGCACGCGTGGCAGGTCACGTTCCTGATCGTCGGGCTGCCGGGGATCCTCGTCGCGCTGCTGTTCGCCGCGACCGTGCGCGACCCGCAGCGCAAGGGGCTCGCGCAGGACCGCTCGGGCGCCGTGCGGCGCGTGTCGATGCGCGATTCGCTGCGCTTCGTCGGCACGCATCGCGCGACCTTCGCGTGCCACTATCTCGGCTTCTCGTTCTACGCGATGACGCTGTACTGCCTGCTGAGCTGGACGCCCGCGTTCTATATCCGCCGCTTCGGGATGACCGCCGTCGAAGCCGGCTACACGCTCGGCATCGTGCTGCTCGTCGCGAATACCGCCGGCGTGTTCTGCGGCGGCTGGCTCAACGACTGGCTGCTGCGCCGCGGCCGCATTGATGCGCCGATGCGCGCCGGCGCGATCGGCGCCGCGTGCATGGTAATCCCCGCGACGCTGTTCACGCAGCTCGACAGCCTGCCGGCATCGCTCACGATGCTCGTCGTCGCGATGTTCTTCGCGTCGTTCCCGATGCCGACGTCGACCGCCGCGATGCAGACGCTCGCGCCGAACCAGATGCGCGCGCAGATCTCCGCGCTGTTCCTGCTCGTGTCGAACCTGATCGCGCTCGGGATCGGCACGACCGTCGTCGCGCTGTTCACCGATCGCGTGTTCGGCGCGCCGGCGGCGGTCGGCCATTCGATGTCGATCGTGAACGTCGTGGCGGCCACGCTCGCCGCGTTGTTGCTGGCCGTCGGCTGCCGGCAGTATCGACGCAGCCTCGAGCGCGAACGCGGCCATGCGTCGGCGTCGGCTTCGGCCGATGCGGCCGTCGACGGCGGCAGCGCCGTTGCCGCACGCTGAAGTCGCGCTGGTCGGCGTCGGCGTCGGCGTCGGCTTCGGCTGACGCGGCCGTCGACGGCGGCAGCGCCGTTGCCGCACGCTGAAGTCGCGCTGTTCAGCGATCGCGTGTTCGGCGCACCGCCTGCGCGATCGTCGACGCTGCGGCCGCCATGCTGGTCGCCGACCATCATCCATCTCACTGATTCTGGCATCGCTTTTTTATCGATTTGATTTATGCGATGCCCGTCCTTATTCTCGGTTGCATGACGGCGCGGTATCCGCCGCGCCGGTTTGCCCTACCCCACGGAACACACCATGCAAGCGAACCGCCACCAGGTCCGGATCGACGCGCTGATCGACGCGGCGCAGGACATCCGCTGTTTCCGGGTCTCGCGCGTCGACGGCCAGCCGTTCGACGCGTACGAGCCGGGCGCCCATATCGACGTCACCGCGCCGTCCGGCGTCACACGGCAATACTCGCTGTGCGGGCGCCCCGACGAGCGCGGCAGCTACCTGTTCGCGGTGAAGAAGGAAGCGCAGTCGCGCGGCGGCTCGCGCTCGCTGCACGACGACGTGCGCGTCGGTGCCGAGTTGTCGATCGGCGCGCCGCGCAACCTGTTTCGTCTGGCGGACGACGCGAGCGAGCATGTGCTGGTCGCGGCCGGGATCGGCATCACGCCGCTGCTGTCGATGGCGTACGCGCTCGCGCAGCGCGGCGCGCGTTACCGGTTGCACTACTTCGCGCGCAGTCGTGAACACGCGGCCTTCGTCGACGAACTGTCGGCCGAACCGTTTGCGTCGCATGTGACGTTTCACTACGGGATCGAGCCCGCCGTACTCGCGGCCGAACTGGGCCGCTGCGTCGAGTCGATCGACGCGAAAGCGCACGTCTATACGTGCGGGCCCGCGCCGTTCATGGATGCCGTCGTCGCGGCGGCGGCCACACGGCTTCCGGAAGACGCGATTCATCTCGAACGCTTCGCGGCGGAACCCGTCGCGGCCGACGCCGCTGTCGACGCCGCCCCGGCGGAAGGCTTCGAAGTGCGCCTGCAGCGCAGCGGCCAAGCGGTGCGCGTCGCGCCCGGCACGTCGATCGTCGACGCGCTCGCACGCATCGGCATCGAGGTCGATACGTCATGTGGCGAAGGCGTGTGCGGCACCTGCATGGTGCCGGTGCTCGACGGCGAGCCCGATCATCGCGACCACTGCCTCAGCAAGGCCGAGCGCGCGAGCAACACGGTGATCTGCTGCTGCGTGTCGCGGGCGCGCTCGGCGGTGCTGGTGCTCGATTTGTGATGCATCCGGCAATGACTTACGGCCAACATGACTGTCTGATGCGAAACGCGTACGGGCAGTCATACGGAATTGAACCTTGAGTTTCTCAGACCAGCCGCGGCACCCTCCCTCTTGTCACGTCAGTCTTCACGGTCAGTCCCGATTCTCTTCGATGATCCGCGCAAGCGCATCGGCATCGTCCGTGGGCTCCTCCGTGCCGCGAAAGACGCAAACCTCCGTGTGCCCGTCCCGGAACACATCCACTTCCACCCGCATCCCGACTACCGTGACCGAAACCAAGACCGTATCCGGGCGATTGCGGCTCAGGGTGTAGTGAATCTTCGCGGAATCGAGTTGGTCGAGCAGGTCAAACAACGTGTTTGTGGTCATGTCGGGCACCTATTTCTTGAAACGATTATCGTTGAGCAGCTTGAGCGCCTTGCGGGCCTCTTTGATGCCATCGCTCGCATCGCCCTGAATCTCATCGAGCGTCGAATTCAGATACTGTCCAGGGAACTCGCGCAGCACGGAGCCTTTGCACTCAGCCTTGATGGTGTCGCAAGCCATCATATCGCCCCGGTCGATTCCTGCGACTTGAGCCGCATCACCCAATGCGTCCGGCGAAAAATCGAATGGCGCGGCGTCACTGAGCGAAGTCGAATGCGCCGACACGGCGACGCACCCTACCAGCACGCCGCCCCGCCGTCACGCGTCAAACCGCTCGACGATCTCAGCGAGCAGCGCGCGCATCCACGCGATCCCCTCGTCCTCGTGAAAATGCTCGTGCCAGTGCATCGTGACCGGCGCGGGCGGCAGCGTGACCGGCAGCTCGTAGAGCCGGAACGCGTTGTCGCGGTTCAGGATCCGCGCGAGCCGCTTCGGCAGCGTCGCATAGAGATCGGTCACCGACAGCACGCTCGGCAGCGCGACGAAGTGCGGCACTTCGAGCGCGATGTTGCGGCCCACGCCCTGCGCGCGCAACGCGTCGTCGAGCGCGTGGTGGCTGTGCTCGACCGATTTCACGTTGACGTGCGCGGCGCGCACGAACTGCTCGAGGCTCAGCGCCGCACCGGCCGGCAGCCCGCGCCGGCGCCCCGTCATGCACACGTAGCTTTCCTCGAACAGCAGCTGGTGGCGCGTGCGCGGCATCAGCTCCGGCAGGTTGCCGATCGCGAAGTCCAGCCGGCTCGCGCGCAGCGCCTCCTCGATCTCCTCCACCGGCAGCGGCTGCACGCTGAGCGTCACGCGCGGCGCGCGCTCGCGCAGCGCCTGGCAGATCGCCGGCAGGTACGCCATCTCGCCCGCATCCGACAGCGACAGCCGGAACGTGCGCGTGCTCGACGCCGGATCGAAACGCTCCGCATAGCGCAGCGCGACGCGCACCATGTCGAGTGCCTTGCCGACGATCCCCGCGAGTTCGAGCGCGACCGGCGTCGGCTGCATCCCCGCGCGCGTGCGCACGAACAGCGGATCGTCGAACAGCGTGCGCAGCCGCCCGAGCGAGTAGCTGACGGCCGGCTGCGACAGCGCGAGCCGCTCGCCGGCCTTGGTCAGGCTGCGCTCCTCGACGATCGCCTGGAACACCCGCAACAGGTTCAGATCGAGATGATCGACCGATGTCATCGTGACCTCCATCATTTGCCGTATTTATTTGATTGGCAATTTTAGATCAATTTGACGGATATGTAGCGGAAGACGAGACTGGGTACCCGATGCCGCGTGCAACGCGGCCCGATTTCGCGACTCTTTCCCCACGACGACGATGAGCGACATTCCCACCCAGACGATCGACACCCGCGCGTTGCACGGCTTCGCGCAGCCCGACCGCATCGCGCCCGCGATGTATCACGACCCCGCGCTGTTCGAGGCCGAGCTCGACCGCATCTTCTACCGCACCTGGATCTGGGTCGCGCACGAGAGCGAGCTGCCGAACCCGGGCGACTTCGTCACGACGACGATCGGCCGCCAGCCGGTGATCGTCGTGCGCGACAGGACCGGCGAGATCAACGTGCTGCAGAACCGCTGCCGCCATCGCGGCGCGACCGTGTGCGAATCGCACAAGGGCAACGCGAAGGGCTTCACGTGCCCGTATCACAGCTGGTCGTACGCGCTCGACGGCACGCTGCGCGCGCTGCCGTACGGCGACGGCTACGAAGGCGTGTGCGAGAAAGGCGACCTGCCGCTCGTGAAGCTGCGCGTGGGTGTGTACCAGGGGTTGATCTTCGCGAGCTTCAACGACGCGATCGAACCGCTCGAGGATTTCCTCGGCGGCGCGAAGCCGTGGATCGACCTGTTCATGAAGCAGGGTGCCGGCTACCCGATCAAGGCGAACGGCGAGCACAAGTTCAAGTTCAAGGGCAACTGGAAGATCCAGCTCGAGAACACGACCGACCTCTATCACTTCCCCGTCGTGCACAAGTCGTGGATGAAGTCGATCGACGACGAAACGGCGGCCGCGATCACGAGCTTCATGACGAGCGAGGACGCCTTCTGTCGCGGGCTCGGCAACGGTCACAGCCTCGCGGTGCTGATGCCCGAGCTGATCGATCTCGACCAGGACGACGGCGCGCCGCTGCCCGAACGCTTCGCGCCGCTCGCGGCGAAGCTCGCCGAGCGCCATACGCCGGACGAAGTGCGCCGCATCGTGCGCTCGCTGATGGGCGTCGGCTTCAACCTGAACCTGTTTCCGAACCTCGCGCTGTCGATGGCGTTCTTCCGCGTGCTGCGGCCGATCTCCGCGAACGAAACCGAGATTCGTCACGTCGCGCTCGCGATGGATGGCGGCCCGGACGAAGCGAATCGCGAGCGGCTGCGGATTCACGAGCATTTCCAGGGCCCGTTCGGCTTCGGCAGCCCCGACGACGCGGAAGCGTGGGAGCGCGTGCAGCGCGGCGCGCATGCGGGGCCGGACGTGCCGATCCTCGTGAACCGCGGGCTGAACCGCGAGACGACCGCCGCGAACGGCGAAAAGACCGCGCATGCGACCGACGAGACGGGCATGCGCGAGGCCTACCAGCAATGGCGCAAGATGATGGAGCAACAGTAATGGACGACCGCAACGCCCTCTTTTCCGAGCAGACCTTCGCCCGCGCGGTCGAATTCGTGTGGCGCGAAGCCGAGCTGCTCGACCGCCGCGACTATCGCGCATGGCTCGACCTGTGGGATCCGGCCGGTCACTACGTGGTGCCGATCGATCCCGACACCACCGACTTCGCGGCGACGCTCAACTACGTGTTCGACGACCAGGACATGCGCGAGAAGCGCGTGCAGCGGATGCTGTCCGGTTACTCGGCGTCGGCGACCGACGCGGCGCGCACGGTGCGCACCGTGTCGCGCTTCACGCTGGAGAGCAGCAGCGCCGGCATGGTCGAGCTGAAATCCGCGCAGGTTGTCGTCGCGTACAAGCGCGGCGTCGCGACGCTGTTCGCGGCCGACGTCACGCACAAGCTGCACATCGACGCGGACGGCGAAATGCGGATCGCGGAGAAGGTCGTGCGGCTGATCGACTCGACCGAGACACTCAGCGCGATCGGCTTCCTGCTGTAAGCGGCCGCCGGTTCGCTGTCGCCAGCGCAACGGTGAACCGGCCACCTTCACCTTTCCGGACGATCATGCTCGCACGCGAATGCGGAAACGGTCGTCCGTCCGATCGGTTCGGCCGAATCACTCGGCGCGAGCGGAACGGTGAGGCGGCCACCTTCACCTTTCCGGACGACCCACCCCACACTCGAATGCGGAAACGGTCGTCCGCCTGATCGGCTCGACCCATGCGCGCAGCGAGATCGGCTTCCTGCTGCAAGCGGCCACCGGTTCGCCATCGCCAGCGCAACGGTGAGCCGGCCACCTTCACCTTTCCGGACGACCATGCCCACACTCGAAGTTTTCCTGCCGGCCGGCCACGACGACGCGCGCAAGGCCGAGCTGATCGCGCGGCTCAGCGGCGCGACCGTCGACGCGATCGGCGCACCGCTCGAATCGGTGCGCGTCCTGCTCACCGAATTGCCCGCCACGCACATCGGCCTTGGCGGCCGCACGGCCGCCGATGGCGCACCGCCGTCGCTGCCGGTGATCGTCGCGATCCTGATCGCCGGCCGCACCGACGAGCAGAAACGCGCGTTGATCGCGGCGCTGTCGGACGCCGGCGCGAACGTGCTCGATGCGCCGTTGCAGGCGACGCGCGTGATCATCAAGGACATCCCGAACACCGACTTCGGGATCGGTGGTCAAACCGCGCGGGCGCTGGGGCGCTGATCGTGTGCCGCGCGTCGCTGCCTGGCTGCGATGTGCGTGACGTGCGTGATGCGCGCGACGTGCATGGCGCCCGTTACGCTTGCGCCGCGACGCACCGCTTACGCCTGCGTACCGACAAGCGGCAGCGTCACGCGACAGTCGAGCCCGCCGCCTTCGGCCGGGCTCGCGCCGATGCGCCCGCCATGACGCGTGACGATGCTCTTGCACAGCGACAGCCCGATCCCGTTGCCGCCGGCCTTCGACGACGAGAAACCGTCGAACAGCCGGTCGTGCGCCCCTTCGGCGATACCGGGCCCGTTGTCGATCGCCCGCAGCTCCGCGTGGCCGCCGACGTCGGCGGTGCCGAGCGTCAGCGTGCACGGCGCGCGCGCGCAGCCGGCGAACGCCTCGATCGCGTTGAAGGCGAGATTCAGGATCACCTGCCCGATCAGCACACGCTCGCAGCGAATCGGCAGCGGCTTGTCGGCCTGCACGATTGCGACCGTCACGCCCGCTTCCTTCGCACGCAGCTCGATGAAATACGCGACGTCGGCGAGGATCTCGCGCAGGTCGGCGAGCGCGACGACCGGCTCGCGCTTCACGATGAACTCGCGCACGCTCTTGATGATCAGCGCCGCATGCTCGGCCTGCCGGTCCGCGCTGCGCAGCCCCCAGATCGCATCGTCGACGGCGCCGCGCGTGTTCAGCCGCTGCACCGCACCCTCGATGAAGTTGCGCACGGCCGCGAGCGGCTGGCTCAGCTCGTGCGCGATCACCGTCGCCATCTCGCCCATCGCGTTGTAGCGGCCCGCGTATTCGAGCATGCGCGCTTCGGCGCGGCGTGCGTCCTCGATCGCGACTTCGTCGCTGACGTCGCGGAAATGCACGAGCAAACCGTCGAGGTCGCCTTCGATCTCGACTTGCCGGCACGTGATGCGCAGCCAGCACGCCGAGCCGTCGCGCCGCACGAAGCGGTAGCGCTGCGGCTCGGACGGGCACGTCGACGGCGCATCGCGCAGCTGCGCGACGAGCCGGTCGCGATCGGCCGCGGTGCAGTAGTCGAGCACGCCGCCGAGCGCATCGTCGGGCGCGAGCCCGAGCACGCGGCGCCCCGACTCGCTGATGAACTGCGCGCCGCCGTTCGGCGTCACGACCGCGATGCCTTCGTCGAGGTCCTGCATGAATTCGCGCAGCCGCGCCTCGTAGCGGCGCAACTGCTGACGGATCGCCTCCTCCGCGCTGATGTCGCGGAACTGCACCATCACGACGTCGCGCCCGCGCAGCGGCACGTGCGTCGCGATCGCCTCCGACAGCATGTCGACGCCGGTGCGCGACCGATAGCACCACTCGTACACCTGCGGCCGCCCTTCGGCGATCGCGCGATCCATCGCGCCCACGCCGATCTCGCGCCGGTATTTCGGTTCGGGGCGCGTCATGTCCGGCGCCTTCAGCGGCAGCAGCTCCTCGACGGAAAAGCCGAGCGCGATGCACGCGGCGCGGTTCGCCCACACGATCGCCTTGGTCTGCGCGTCATGCAGCAGCACGCAGGTCGTCAATGCGTCGAGCAGCCGGTGGAAATCGTCTTCGTCGGGGAAGCTCATGAGCGGATTCGGTTCAAGGCGCGCGGCGTCGCGCGGCCGGATGTCCAACATAGCACCGGCGTGCACGGCCCGCATCTGAAGATTTCTTTAGTCCGGCACGGAGCCACACCAGTCGCGCGGCCTTACGCACCAATTGCTGCGTGTTTTCGGCGTTTCTAGACTGATTGCATCGTCTTTCGAACCCCATTCCCAGGAGCCACTCATGCCCAACGCCGCCCTCGCCATCGACGCCGCGTCCCCCTCGCCGCATGCGGTCCGCGAAGCGGCCGCGCGGGTGTCGCCGCTCGACGCGGTGATCGAGACCGTCGCCGCGCGCCGCGACGAATTCGACCGCCTGTCGCACGTGCCGCGCGACGTGATCGCGCTGTTCAAGGAGGCCGGCATCTATCGCGCGGGCACGCCGCGCCGCTTCGGCGGCGATGCGCTCGCGCCCGCCGCGTTCCTCGACATGATCGAGCGGATCGCGACCGCCGACGGGTCGGCCGCGTGGGTCGCGAGCTTCGGCTCGGCCAACGTCTATCTCGCCGCGCTGCCGCTCGCCACGCAGGCCGAGCTGTACGCGGGTGGCCCCGACCAGGTATTCGCGGGCGGGCTGTTCCCGGTCCAGCCGGCGCAGGCGGCACCCGGCGGCTGGCGCGTGAACGGCACGTGGAAATTCGCGAGCGGCTGCAAGGGCGCCGACTGGCTCGGCGTCGGCATCGCGGTGCCCGGCGCGCAGGACGCCGCACCGAACAAGCCGCGCACGGCCGTGTTCCGTGCCGCCGACGTCGAGATCGTCGAGAACTGGAGCGTGGTCGGCATGCAGGGCACCGGCAGCCACGACCTGCGCGTCGACGACCGCTTCGTGCCCGACGCGTGGACCTTCGTGCGCGGCGGCGAGCCGACCGTCGACGAGCCGCTGTACCGCTATCCGACCGTCGCGTATGCGGCGCAGGTGCTCGCCGTGGTCAACCTCGGGCTGGCCCGCGCGGCGCTCGACGTCGCGAACCGGATGTCGGGTGGCCGCCAGACGACCACCGGCGCCCCGCGCCTCGCCGATCGCGCGTATTTCCGCATCGAGCTCGCGAAGGCCGAAGCGCAGCTGCGCTCGGCGCGCGCGTTCTTCTACGACGCGACCGACTCGGTCTGGCAATCGATCCTGGCCGGCGACCCGGTCACGCCCGAGCAGGTCAGCCTGCTGCGGCT
The DNA here is from genome assembly GCF_905339875.1 of Burkholderia sp. BCC1998. NCBI lineage: Bacteria > Pseudomonadati > Pseudomonadota > Betaproteobacteria > Burkholderiales > Burkholderiaceae > Burkholderia > Burkholderia sp. BCC1998. Next base: position 3,360 of record NZ_CAJPHE010000018.1, on the reverse strand, counting down.
CGCGGCCACGCATATCGCCCGCGAAGGCGCGAGCGTCGTCGAGCGCGCGTACCGCCTCGGCGGCACGGCCGCGATCTATCGCACGCATCCGCTGCAGCGCCTGCTGCGCGACGCGATGGTCGTCACGCAGCACGCGTTTCTCGGCGAAGGCAACTTCGACGGCGCGGGTGCGGTGTTCACCGGCGTCACGCCGTTTCCCGGCTATCTGTAATCCGCGTCGATTCGCTTCGATGCCGCACAACGCATTCTTCAGGAGAACCTTTCATGTCCGATTCGAATCCGCTGCCGCTGCGCGTGCTGTTCTGCTGCGGCGTGTCGCAAAACTTCTTCGACCTGCCGCGCGAGAAGATCGGCGAAGTGTGGCAAGCGTACGGCGCGATGCTCGCCGCCGTCGAGGCGATGCCCGGCGTGCGCGTGCTCGGCGTGATGGATGACGACCGCCTCGTCGTCGGCCAGGCCGACGGCGCGCCGTGGACGTTCTACATCATGGCCGACGTCGCCGACTTCGACACGACGGTCGCGGTATGCAACCTGTATCGCACGACGCCCGTCGGCGAATACAACCTGTGGCGCTACGGCAAGATCGAGGCGCGGGTCGGCCGTGCGCTGACCGTGCCGCCGGCCGCGAAGCCCGCGGCGTGAGGCGCGCGATGACCGGACCCGATTCGACGCGCGCGCTCGAAGCGCTCGAAGCGCCCGACGCACGCGAAGCCGTCAAAGCGCTCGACGCGCTCGCGCGGCGCGTGGCGATGCTCGACGCCGAACGCGCGGTGCGCGCGACGATCACGCGCTACATGGCGCTGTGCGACGTGCCGGAGGATGCCGGCGACGGGCCGGCGCTCGCCGCGCTGTTCACGGCCGACGCGGTGTGGGAAGGCATCGGCCCGCAGTACGCGCGCAAGTTCGGCCGCCTCGAAGGCACGGACGCGATCGTCGCGATGCTGCGCCGCTACCTGCCGCCCGAACCGCATTTCTCGGCGAACCTGCACTTCCTGACGTCGGAGTCGATCGACGTCGGCGCCGACCATGCAAGCGCGCGCGGCCGCTGGATCATGCTGCAGGCATCGCGCTACGCGGACGGCACGGCCGAGCTGATCGCCGCGCGGCTGACCATCGATTTCGCGCCGGCCGCCGACGGCGCGACCTGGCTGATCCGTCATTTCCGCACCGAGCGCGTGCTCGACGGCCCGTGGCCGCTCGCCGCCGCGCCGCACGCCTGAACCCCTTCACCGCACTCGCACGCCATCGACCATGACAGGCTTCATCGACACCTTCACGCTGGGCGGCCCGGGCCCGACGATCGCGATCAAGGACACGATCGACATCGCCGGCCATCCGACCCGCGCGGGCAGCCGCGCGCTCGCCGACGCAGCGCCCGCCGCGCAGCACGCGGACGTGGTCCGCCTGCTGCTCGACGCCAGCTGGCAGATCGCCGGCAAGGCGAACATGCACGAGCTCGCGTTCGGCATGACCGGCATCAACGACTACACGGGCACGCCGGTCAATCCGCAGGACCCGACGCGCATCCCGGGTGGCTCGTCGAGCGGGTCGGCATCGCTCGTCGGGCTCGGCGCCGTCGACGCCGCGCTCGGCACCGATACCGGCGGCTCGATCCGCGGGCCGGCCGCCTGCTGCGGCGTGGCCGGGCTCAAGCCGACGTTCGGCCGCGTGTCGCGACGCGGCGTCGCGCCGGCCGTCACCACGCTCGACTGTGTCGGGCCGTTCGCGCGCGACGTTCGCACGCTCGCAGCCGTGATGGCCGCCATCGCGCCGGGCTTCGACCGGGCGCGCACTGCGGCACCCGTGGCCGGCTGCACGATCGCACGCGTGATCGTCGAGGCCGAGCCGGCCATCGCGGCCGCGCTCGACGCGGCGATTGGCGCGTCGGGCCTGCGTACGCACGACGTCGTGCTCGATGCGATGCAGGATGCGTTCACCGCTGGGCTTGCCGTCATCAATGCGGAAACGTCGCGTGCATTCGGTCATCTCGTCGAAACCGGCAAGCTCGGCGCGGATCTCGAAGCGCGGCTGCGCACGGCCGCGACAACGACACCAGCCGCGCTCGCGCAAGCCGAAGCCGTGCGCGCGCGCTTCACGGCGCAGGTCGATGCCGCGCTCGAGCGCGCGGAGGTGCTGGTGCTGCCGACCTTGCCCGCGCTGCCGATCACGCTTCGGCAGGCACGCGACGGCGTATCGGTCATCGCGATGTCGTCGCTGATCCGGCCGTTCAACCTGAGCGGCCATCCGGCGCTCAGCCTGCCGCTGCCGCTCGCGGAAACGCCGCTGAAGGCCGGGCTGCAGATCGTCGGACGCAAGGGCGCGGACGAACAGGTGTGCGCGGTCGCCGCGCACTTCGAAGCGGCGCTCGCCGCATGAACCACGATGCGGGCGCGGCTGTGGCCACGTTCCGCGAACCAACGGAATCACGCACCATGTCAGACCGAGTCGTCCTCGTCACCGGCGCCGCGCGCGGGCTTGGCACCGTCATCGCCGAACGCTTTCATGCGGCCGGCTATCGCGTCGCGCTGGCCGACATCGCCGTCGACGCCATTCACGCGCATGCGCGCGACCTCGACCCGAGCGGCGCACGCGCGATCGCGCTGCCGCTCGACGTCACGTCGAAACGCGATTTCGAAGCCGCGCGCGATGCGCTCGTCGCGCGCTGGGGCGCGATCGACGTGCTCGTCAACAATGCCGGCGCATCGAAGGTCGTGCCCGCGATGGAGATCACGGCCGAGCAGTTCGACCAGGTGATCGACGTGAACCTGCGCAGCGTGCTGTTCGGCTGCCAGGTGTTCGGCCAGTACTTCGCGACGCGCGGCGCGGGCCGCATCGTCAACATCGCGTCGCTCGCCGGGCAGAACGGCGGCTCGGCGACGGGCGCGCACTACGCGGCCGCGAAAGGCGGCACGCTGACGCTGACCAAGGTGTTCGCGCGCGACCTCGCCGCGCAGGGCGTGACCGTCAACGCGATCTCGCCGGGGCCGCTCGACCTGCCGATCGTGTACGAGAGCGTCGCGCCGGACAAGCTGCGGCAGGTGCTCGCGAACCTGCCGGGCGGCAAGCTCGGGTCGGCCGGCTTCGTCGCCGATGCGGCCGTGCTGCTCGCGTCGGGCGACGCGCATTTCGCGAACGGCGCGTGCTGGGACATCAACGGCGGGTTGTACATGCGTTGAACGGCGGCATGCGTCGAGCGTGCGGTGCAGACTGATGCCGGCCGGTGCTGGCCGGTACCGCGCGCGGTGTGTGCGGTGTGTGCGGTGTGTGCGGTGTGTGCGGTGTGTGCGGCGTGTGCGGTGTGTGCGGTGTATGCGGTGTATGCGGTGTATGCGGTGTATGCGGTGTATGCGGTGTATGCGG